>CALXSO010000135.1 GCA_944391155.1 uncultured Clostridia bacterium | reverse complement strand
AATCATCTTTTTTCTCTATATATAGATTTTCCGTATATAACAAAAATTGTTAACTTCTTAAAGACTTGTATAAGGCTTTCTGATGTGGTTTTTTAGCATTCTTAATATATAGAAATTCTTTCTTTTATGTGTTTTTTTCAAATACAACAAGAATGATTACCTTGATTGTCTTCTTAAAAACTTACATAAGGCTTTTTTATGTGGCTTTTAGTATTCTTAGTATTCTTAGTATTCTTAGTATTATTAATGTATAGAAATTCTTTCTTTTATGTGTTTTTTCTATATACAACAAGAATGGCTACCTTGATTGCCTTCTTAAAGATTTACGTGAGGCTTTATGTGGCCTTTTAATATTCTTATAAGAATAATTTTTTTAATTCGTTTTCTTGTGTATTACACCATTCTTTAAATTTTTCTTCTATTTCTGTGAATTCTTCATCAAGAATTGGATTTCCTTTTCTATCAACAATCATATTATAATTTTCATCTAATTTATTTTTATTTTCAAAATATTTTATTCTTTTTGATGTCTTTACTTCATATCCAACCTTTTTTATGTCTTTTATAAAGATTTCATAATTGTTTTCTATTAATTCATTTAATCTTTCTTTATTAGGTTTGTATGCAATAATTATTGTTGTATTAACACCTGTGTCTGCAAATACATTTGATGGCAAATCAAATAGTGCTACTATTCTCATATGATTTGTTAACCATTCTCTTGCAACATTCCATTTGTCTACAGATGCTAATGAGTTTGATAGGATTATTCCTAGTCTTCCATTTTCTGCTAATATTCTGTATGCATTTTCTAAAAAGATTAATCCTAAGTCTATTGAATTTCCATCTCTTGCAATTTTCCATAATTCATAATTTTCTATTACTTCTCTATCATAGTCTGTTTTGATTTCATATTTTCTTCCATCTCCAAATGGTGGATTTGTTAAGACTATATTAAATTTTTTTAATTTTGTATCACCTGCCCAATTATCCCAATTTCCGTATTTATGCATTTTACTATCTAATCCAACTATTTTTCCTCTTGAATTGAATTTATATAAAATAGATCCTTTGTCTGATACCCACTCTAGGTGAGCGTTTCCATCTCCATTTAATAGCATGTTTAGTTGGGCTAGTGTAATCATTTGTTCATCATTATCCATACCATATAGGTTTTCATCATTTATTTTTGCACCAGAATATTTGTAAGCTTTTGCTAAAAAGTCTGCTATTCCTACTGTTGGGTCAATTATTGTTTCATTTCTTTTTGGGTTCACTATATTTACAATAAATTCAATAACTGGTAGAGGTGTTACAAATTGCCCTTTTTCTGCTTTTGAAAATGCACTTGCAAATTGGTAAAATACTAATTGATATAGATCATTTTGCTCTGAAAGAATAAAGCTATAATCTTGAAATTGCTTAACTATTTCTCCTATAACATGAATATGTGATTCTTTTGTCCAAGATATTGTTTCTTGATCGTTTTCCTTTAATATATATCTATATTTTTCAGATGCATCATTGTATAATTTTCTCATTCTCTTTATGAAATTTTGTATGTCTTGGTCAGATAATTTCATAAAGTTTCTCTCTGTTTCGTTGATGTAAAATAATAAATCAATCTTTTTTTCTTCTTTTTCTTCTTCATAAAATTTTAGCTTTATATTTTCTCGCTCTTTTAGACTTTCATAACTTCGTCTTTCATCAAATATTTTTAATGCTAGTATCTGTATAAGTATTTCGTATCCTCTTTCATTGTCTAAAGAATGTGCTTCCATTACTTTTAATATTGAGGCAACACTGTCTTTTAATTGTGTTGTAGCTGCTCCTGATATTATATCTAGTTCATCTACAGTTCTATTGCTTCTGTCTACTTTTTTGTATTCTATTTTTCTTAGGATTTGGTCAAAATTTGGTAATGTATTATATGCGTCTGGTCTTTCTAATGTTAGATCTTTAGTTGTACTTTCATCACCTTTTTTGTTCAGTGTTTCGTTGAATCTTAAAACTTTTTCGTTTTTCTTTCTAAAGATATATAGTTTCCCTGTGTCATAAAGGATTCCTAATGCATATTTTTGCTCTATTTCTTTTATTGCTGGTTTTAATTGCTGATTATATACGACTTCAATATTTTTTGAGTTTTCCTTTTTGAATTCTATTACAATTAATATATTTTTTCTTATCCAGTCTAGCTCTTCTTGATTATTGGTTAAATGAAAATTTTTATAGTGTTTAAACCAATCTGGACTCTTAAATATTGCTGCATCAAATTTTATAGGTGCAGAGTTTTTGTTTCCTTTAGGTAAGCAAACTTCTACACCTATATAATCTTTATTATACATTCCACTTTTTATTAATGTATATATAAATTGCCATTTATAGTATTCTTCATTTCTTTCATTATTTTTTGTTTTTATAATACATGTTTTGTTTATTTCTAAATTTACAGGAACAATTGCCTTGATTTCGTTTTTATTCTTATATTCTTCATCAAATTCTTCTTTTTTATCACTGAAATTATATATTCCCATTTTGTTCCACCTACCTCTTGGTATATTTTAAACTAATTTATTTTCTAAATCAATACCATTTTTGTATTATTTTTTATTTTTAATGTTTTTGTAATATTTTTGTAATTTTTTTGAAATATTGTTTTAATTTTTGAAAATTAATTTTTTCTTTTTTATATGTATCAAATGACGTCATCTATCTGATTTTATTTTGTGGTAATAGATTTCTGCAAATATTTAAGATATCTTTTTAGTTTATTTTTGTTAAACAAATTGCTTACTAAAATTTGAACCTTAATTGGTGCTGATTATAGATATATGTAAAACTATGGTTTGTTATCCAAATTAATCATAGATGGTGTCCTAAAATAGGAATCCTATTTTTATTATCCAACAAAATAGCCTGTATCCTTAGATACAAGCTATTAAATGATTTATTTATTGGTTGCGGGGGCAAGACTCGAACTTGCGACCTTTGGGTTATGAGCCCAACGAGCTGCCAACTGCTCCACCCCGCGATATATCGACTTTTTAATTATACATCTTATATGCTACTTTTGTCAATAGATTTTAAGCAATTTAAATAAAAATTTAAAATAAACGTTACTGTTTAGAATTACATAAAAGTAGTCCGTCTGAAATTTTGATATATAAATATTTTGTCAAAAAAGCTTTATCTCTACATATGGGACTATGATAAAAAATATTTATATATCAACATTTCAGAGCACTCTACGAAATGAAGTCTGAATTCTAGCAATAAATATTTTTATTTTATTTTCTTAGCATTAATGCTAACTTATTTTCTTATACTATTATATGCCAATTTATAAAAAATATAACTTTTTTTGTTTTATATACAATATTTTATGCCTATTATAAATTTTTTATATGATATTTTATTTAATCAAATTTTTGTATTTACATATATAGATTGCAAAATTTAAAATTAATATCGTCTTGGTACCTTTTGTTTGGATGTATCTTTTCATTTAATATATTAGAAAATTAAACTCAATTTTGACTATTAGTCTGTCTAATTATAATAATATTAATTTTGCAATATAGCCTATACATTATATCAAAATATTTCTCTAGAAGTCTTGTAAACTTATTTCTGAAAAATATTCAAAATATTTTAATTTAAAAAAATGAATATTAATTTTTTTGACTAGATATACATATTTTTTGATTAATTTTATTTCAAACTTTAAAAGGCAATAAATTATTTTATTACCTTTTAAAGTTGAAATTATACTTATTTATACATGATAATTATATTTTTCAGACTTGATATTTCTTGCTATTTTTCTAATTATATTGTCTTTTTATATATTTTACATTCCTGTTATAGGTAATTTTTTTATTTCGTTAATCTTAGTAATTTCTTTTTCTGTATCTTTAGGTGTATAAGTAATAATTTCTTTTTCATTTACTGTGACCTTTGGTGTATCATCTTTTAAATTATAAAATAATATTTCTATGTTTTGATTTAATCTAACTATAATTTCTATAGGTTCTGGATTTAGCACATATCCTTCTTTTGCTTTTGTTTCTCTTATATAATATGTCCCTGGAATTATATTGTCTATAATTATTTCTCCATTTTCGTTAGTTTTTAAATTTTCATATATTATTTTTTTGTTAGCATCTAAAATTTCAAATTCTACTCCTTCTATCCTTTCTTGTGTTTCCTTGTCTTGTTTTATTATTTTCATACTTGTTTTATTCTCTGGATATGGCTCATCTGTGTTTTCATTAACTATTTCTTCAGTTGTTGTTCCTGGAATTGCGAAATCCTGATATAAAGTATCATTTGGTATAGCATATATTACTGGTTTTGCGTGTACTTTTGCTTGTATTGCAATTTTAAAATTTGCTGATTTTTTCATTTCTTCTATTGGTAGTAATATCTTGAATTTTTCGTTTTGCTTGAATTCTGTTTTTTCTGTATTGCTTAGATCTGTAATTTTAAATTTTGCTAAATCTTCTTTATTTAGTTCTTGTAGTGTTACTTTATAACTTTCAATTGGTAAACTTGATATTACTTGATATGTTTTTGATATATAATTTGAATCAATGTTATCTTGTTTAAATTCTAAATCTATTTTGTTTATTCTAATAGCTTGTGAAGCTGGTGTTTCTTGTGAGCTTTCTGCATTTTTTATTATATTTTTCATTGCTTCTATAGTTCTTTTTCCTTCTTCTCCAATTGGTTCATAGTCTTCTATTTTTTGATTATATAAATAACAATAAATTGCTTGTTGAGTTGCAACATATGCCTCATCTCTTCCTTTACATCCTAGCTGACTTGATGTTTTATATGGATAACCATTTACTATGTATCTCCATAATTTTACGTCTTTTATTTCGTCTTTTTCTGTAACTGAATATGATAATTTGTTTGTTATGAATTCTTTTGTTTTGTCTAAACAGTATGCTGGATAATTATATATTTTTCCTTCATATCCAACATAAAAAGAAATTATAGGTTCTCCTTTATATTTTAATAGAGTTACAGATGCTCCAAATGCTCTTAATTTGTATTCATTTATTGCTGTGGCTCTACTTGAATTTATGAATATTAATATATTGAATGTTAAAATACTAATTATTATTAATAGTATTTTTATTAATTTTTTTAGTATCAAATTTTTTCTCCTTTCATTTCTATTTTTATATATTTTTTGTTCCTTTTCTTCTCTTTTAAACTTACATATGCCTCACCTGCTTTATTTATTTTTTGTAATTTATAGAAAAAAATTTTGAATAATTTTTTCAATAAATTCTTCGGATTAATTTTTTGAATGAATTTTTTGAATGAATTCTTTGGATAATTTTTTTGAATAATCCTTTTGAATGAATTCTTTGAATAAATTTTTGATTAATTCTTTTTGAATGAATTCTTTGAATGAATTTTTTGAATAATTCTTATTTAATGAACTCTTTGGATAATTTTTTTGAATAATCCCTTTGAATTAATTCTTTGAATAAATTTTGAATAATTCTTATTTAATGAATTCTTTGAATAAATATTTTGAATAATTCTTTTTGAATGAATTCTTTGGATAATTTTTTTGGAATAATCCCTTTGAATTAATTCTTTGAATAAATATAAAAGATTAAAAATATATATATTTGAAAATCTTATGTAGATATATTAACATAATTTTATTTGATTGTAAAGTTTTTTTCATCGCAAATTTCGACAAAATAAAATATTAAGTTATGGTTTTGATTTGATTATGTAGAGTAGTTGAAAAGCTTATTATGTAGATTTTTTGCTTTCAAAAAATCTTTATCTATTTATGTATTTCTTTGATAAAATATTTTTATATTTTATCCTTCTAGACTACTGCTTTTCATCCTAGTCTGAATTGCAATAATTTAAGATTACATTTTATTTTTTTGTAGTTTATTTTATATTTTTATTACTTTATGTTTTTTATTATCTTTTAATTTTTACTACTTTTTAATTTTTACTACTTTTTAATTTTTGCTACTTTTTAATTTTTGCTACTTTTTAATTTTTGCTACTTTTTAATTTTTGCTACTTTTTAATTTTTGCTACTTTTTAATTTTTGCTACTTTTTAATTTTTACTTTTTTTATTTTTTACTATTTTTTATAGAGAGTTTCCTATGGATATTCAAAAAAGAAACCATTTTGGGTTTCTTTTTCATGATACTTATCTGATATTTTATTATTTATCTATGTTTTTTAAAAAATTTTTTATTTCTTTTGCTAAAATTTCTTCTTTTCCTCTATAATTATGATTTCCTCCTTCGATAAATCCAATATCTAATTTATTATTAGTAATTTTGTCTTTTAATTTTTTGCATAAATCCTCAGGTTTTTGTAGAATCATTTCTTTTACATTTCCCCATCGTAGCATTAATGGTGCTTTTATATTGTTTATTTCTTTATAATTGTATTCTTTGTCTGAAAATTTAGCAAAGTCAATTTGTTGATAATCCCTTGCATATTTTAAGAATGTTTTTACACTAATTGGATATAGAAATGCTGTTTCTGGCATTAATATATTTTCCATTTTTTCTTTTTCCATGTTTTTTGCATATGTTAGCATTTCTGGATATCTCGCGTTTAAGTATACTCTTAATATTGTTGGAATATCTATTAAAGATAATAAAATTACTCCTTTTATCTTTTCTAATATATTGTTTTTATTATTTTCTATCATTTTATTATATGTGTATACTGTTTTTGTTGAACCTAAACTATGCCCCATTAAATATATTTCTTGATATCCTTTTTCAATACAAAATTTTATTGCTCCTTCTACGTCTTTATTACTTTCGTCTATATTTTCAAAAGCTGTTCCTCCTAGTATGGTTTCTCCATCTTTCTTTTTAGAATAACTCATTATTTCTTGTCCTCTGTTGTTATAAACTAGAGTATCGATTTGTATTTCTTCTATTTCTTTTGCTATTATTTCATCTCTTAGTTTTATACAATTTGTTATCATTCCATGTGTTGATATTAGTACCTTTTTTGTGTTTTTTGTGGATTTGTATATTAATCCATATAATATTACATTGTCTTCTGTTTCGAAATGTATTGTTTCTATGTTCATGTTTCCTCCTTTTGCTTTAATATATCATAATGATTTTTTTTTATCAATATTTTATTTGTCAAAAGTATTCTTTTTTTATTTATCAAAAATATTCTTATGTATTTGTTAAAAATATTCTTATGTGCTATAATATTAATGAAATTTTAAGGAGGTTTTATTTATGAAAAATGAATTATTAATAAAGAAGTGTGCATCTTGTGGTGCTCTAGTTAAGGTTATTGAAGATTGTACTAATGAAAATTGTGGCTTACAATGTTGTGGTAAAGAAATGCAGCTTTTGGTACCAAATTCTGTAGATGCTGCTGTAGAAAAACATGTTCCAACTTATAAAATAATTGAGGATGAAATTTTTGTTACTGTAAATCATGTAATGGAAAAAGAACATTTTATTGAATGGATATGTTTAGTTGCAGATAATAAAGAATATTTTGTTAGATTATTTCCTGAACAAAATGCTGAATGTCGTTTTCCTTATATTGAAAATTCTGTTATCTATGCTTATTGTAATAAACATGGTCTTTGGAAAAAAACTGTAGAATAAAAAAATAGAAAGTATTTTAAAATGATACCTATAAAATAGATAGTATAAAAAGAGTGATTTTTTATACTATGGATATTTTATAGGTACCCTTTTATTTTTCAAAAATTAAAATATTCTCTATTTTTTATTTTTTTATAAATATTGTTTTTTATTATATTTTTACTTTTCTTATCTTTTAACTTTTACTTATTTTTTTATTTTTACCCGTTTTTTATTTTTACTTGTTTTTTTATTTTACTTGTTTTTTTATTTCACTTGTTTTTTTATTTTACTTGTTTTTTTATTTTACTTGTTTTTTATTTTACTTGTTTTTTTATTTTACTTGTTTTTTATTTTACTTTTTTTATTTTACTTGTTTTTATTTTATTTGTTTTTTTTTTTCTTTTTTTTTTTTTTTTTGTTTTTTTTTTTCTTTTTTTTATTTTTATTTAT
>CALXSO010000134.1 GCA_944391155.1 uncultured Clostridia bacterium | reverse complement strand
GTGCAAATATGAGGAAATGTATGATGAATGAAAGATATTTAGAATCTGTATTAGAATATTATTGCCATACTCAAATGGAAGAATATGGCAATTTGTAATATTTTTGTAATATGATTAAATTTCCCTGAAAATATTGCACCAACAGTTGACAAAAATTGAAAAAATATGTATAATCTTATAGTGATATTAAATGTGAGAAAATAAATAAATATACACACATATTAAAAGCGAGGAGGGATAATAATGGCACAACCAAAAAGAAGATGGTCAAAAGCTAGAACACATTCAAAAAGATCAACTTGGAAAAAAGAAGAACCAAAATTTGCAACTTGCCCACATTGTCATGAGCCAGTAATGCCACATAGAGTTTGCTCAAATTGTGGATATTATGATGGAAAACAAGTAATAGCAAAAAAAGAAACTGAAAATGCATAAATTATGAAAGTAGTACTTGTAGAAGTGCTATTTTTTGTTATGGAGTGATAAATATGCCAAAAGCTACATTTTATAATTTAACTGAAGAGAAAAGAGAAAAGATAGAAAAAGCAATAAAGAAAGAGTTTGGTAGAACTTCTTTTTCAAAAGCTTCAATAAGCAAAATAATAACTGAAGCCCAAATACCAAGGGGAAGTTTTTATCAGTATTTTGAAGATAAAGAAGATGCAATAAAATATATAATAGAAAACTTTATAAAAGAAGAAAAAAAAGAAATGAAAAAAATTTTAGAAAAGAATAATGGGGATATTTTTAAAGCAATGGTAGATCTATACATGCATGTAGTAAATCAAAATGAAAACCAAGAAGATTTAAATTTATGCAAAAATATATTACAAAGATTAAAGGAAGATAATATAAGCATTACTTTAGAAATGAAAAAAGAAAATTTACAAGATAAGATAAAAAATAAAAATATAATAAATAAAAGTTTGCTAAATTTAAATGATGAAAAAGACTTTGATTATATAATTAAAATTTTAACTATTGTTGTAAGAACAGAAACAATTGAAGTAATTTCTAAATTGAAAGATAAAATGCAGGGAAAAAAAGATATCGAGAGAGAGATAGAATTATTAAAAGTAGGATTAGCTAAATAATAAAAATATGTTGCAATTTTGTGTAGCATAAAAGTAAACTGACCGAAATGTTGATATATAAATATTTTTTTGTTAAAGACTAATAGGTAAAACTAAAAATTTTTTAATAAAAAATATTTATATATTAACATTTTGGTCTACTTTATAAAATTTAGTTTGAACAAAAATATTACAAAAAAATATAAATTTCGAAAAAATTCTATACATTTTTTTATAAGTATGATATTATACTAATGTAAAAAAACACTAAAGAAAGAGAGGAGATAAACATGTTCGAAAAATTTTTAAAAAGGTCAAGCTGGGTTGATATGGTAGTTTCTATGGTATTTGTATTATTTGGACTACTATTAGTCGCAAAACCTATAGAAATGATGGCAGTAATTTCAATATTATTAGGAGCAATATTTATAATAATAGGTTTCTTAAAATTAGTAGATTATTTTACATCAAAAGATAAAGAAGATTATCTATTAACTATTGCGTTGATTTCTGTAATTTTTGGAGTTATTGTATTATTCTGTTCTGATGTAATCGCAGGAGTTTTTAGAATAATTCTTGGAATTTGGATAATAGCTTCAGGAATCAAAAATTTTCAAACATCATTAGTATGGAAAGATTTTAAGTCAGGATTATGGACACTTACAGTTGTATTTGCTATGTTAATGATTATTGCTGGAATTATAATATTAGTAAGTGATACACTAGCTTTACAAATTGTAGGAATTATAATTTTAATTTATGCAATTCTTGATTTAATAACAAGAGCTGTATTTATAAAAAAAGTAAAAAATTATTTAGATGATTAATAAAATTTATTTTAAATATTAAAAATTATTATGTCAGAAAGCTAGAAAAAGATTTCTTAGATAAAGAAAAAATAGTTTTCTGAAAAAAAGATCTAGCTCAACAAGAGTTGGATTTTTTTTGTATAAGTTATCTAGTTTCTATATCTATCTTATTTTATAAGAAAAATCAGCTTTTATCTTGACCATATTTGGACTTTTTCCGTGTACAACAAGAAAGGTTACCTATAAAAAGACCCGCGTAAGCTATACTGATGTAGCTTTGTTACTTTTCTTCTTATCTTTAAATAGATTATTTTGAAAAAATTGTTAAATTTGTAAAAAAAAATAAAAATAAAAAAAAGAAAAAAAGGAAAAATAAAAATAAGAAATAAAAAAAGGAGGAAATAAAAAGTGAAAAAAGCAATAAAAACAATTTTTATTATGTCTTTTCTTTTATTAATTGTATTAGTAGGAAAAGTAGATGCAGCATCACTTGATGCAATAGCAATAGATACTAACAAAGAGATTGTAAATCCAGGAACAGAATTAAGTTTAAATATTAATTTTGGAACATCTTTAGGTTCATTTACATTTGATATAAATTATGATAATAATTTGTTAGAATATGTTTCAACAAATGTTGGAACTGCAAATGATAATGGAAGTAAAGTTAGAATAGTTTTTTATGATACTACAGGAGGAACAGATCCTAAAGATAGTTTGAGTGTAGTATTTAAAGCAAAAGAAGGTTTACAAACATCAAATCCAACAGATTTATCGATAACAGCAGAAGGTTTGGCAAATGCTGATGCATCAGTTCAATATGATGATATATTGGTGCCTATAAAGAAAAATATAGTAGTAGAACCTAAATATGAAGATTATAGATTTAATTTTGAATATACTGGAAATCCAATTGTAAATGAGGAAAAGAATTTTAAATTAAATTTAGTATCTTCAATGGGAAGATTTTATGATCATGCTAGAATTTTAGCAGAAGCAACAACTCCTAATAATGGTAATGTAAAATTAGTTGGAACAGATGAGCAACAATTAGAACATGATATTATTGATAGTGGATGGGGAGATGTTTCTGGATACAAAATAGGTGGTCAAGTAAATCAGATTTTAAATCTTAGAGGAATCTTTGACACTGTTGGACAATATACTATAACTTTTAAATTAATAGATAGAGACAATTCTGATGCAGTATTAGCAACAAATAGTTTTACAATAAATGTTGAAGATAAAAATGTATCCTCAGATGATACAAATATAGGACAAACAAATCCAGAACCTAATGAAGAGTCAAACAAAACGCCTGTTCAAGAAAATGCAAATACAACTGAAACTCAAAAGAATGAACAACTTCCAGCAGAGTTACCAAAAACGGGTTATAATTATTATGTTATATTTGGTACTATTATCTTAGTTATTAGTATAGTTGCATTTTTGATAAGAGTACGTAAAAACAAATTATATGGTAAATAGAAATAAAAAAAATAATTTTAAAATTAAGAAAAATTCTTTACTAATGACTTGGATTATTTTGTTTATTTTAGTATTTATTTTTATATTAAGTAATAATATTATTAGTAATAAAATTAATATCAGTGTTATAAAAACTTCGTCAAACAAATCAGTATTAACAGAAAATCAAATAGAAATTCAAGAAAGTTCGAATGCAAATAATAAAAGTGAATTAGATGAAATTAAAAATGAAAATGATTATGTTTTATCATATTATAGGGGATTGCCAGTGATAGCTAAATTGGAAATCCCTAAAATTAATTTAATTACTGATGTATTAAAAGATTATTCTGAAGATAATTTAAAAATATCTGTAACAAAGTTCTATAAAGGTTTGCCAAATGAAGAAGGTAATTTTTGTATTGCTGGGCATAATTATATAGTTTCAAATATGTTTCATAATTTAAAGAGACTAGAAATAGGGGATATGATTTATTTAACAGATAGATTTAAAGGAAAAATGGAGTATTATATTTTTGATAAGCAAATAGTAAATCCTAAGGATGTAAATTGTTTATCACAAGAAACGGAGGGAAATATAGAGTTAACTTTAATAACGTGTACAAGCGATTCAATGAATAGGATTATTATAAAAGCTAGAGTTAATGGATATTAGGGTGTTATTATTATAATAATAAAATAAGTATTCTCAGAAGGTTGAAATAAAATTTAGAAAGTTGATATATAAATTATTTTTCGAATAAATATTTTGTTTTATTACAGAGAGATTTTTATGTATCAACTTTAAAAATTTTTTTATTGTAGAGGAAAAATCGACTTTTATCTTGAATTTATATGGATTTTTCTGTGTACAATAAGAAAGGTTACCTATAAAAAGACCCGCGTAAGCCTTACTTATGTAGCTTCTCTACCTTTCTTATATTAGTTTAAGTGAAAACAGTCATGAAAGAAAATGTAATTAATAATGTAAATTTAATTGCTTATTCTTTTTTTTTATGCTATTATATCGATAGTAATTTGAAAGAAAAAATAGGTATTTGAGGTGTTTTTATGGTTTATGATGTTATAATAATAGGTGCTGGCCCTGCTGGTATTTCAGCAAGTTTATATACTAAAAGAGCAAATCTTAATACTTTAATAATATATTTTGAAAATTCAAGTTTGGAAAAAGCTAAATTGATAGAAAATTATTATGGCTTTGAAAATGGAATTGACGGAAAAACATTGTATGAAACAGGGATAAAACAAGCTAAAAATTTAGGTGTAGAAGTAAAAAAAGAGGAATTGTTGAAAATTGAATTGGATATAAATGATGGAAAAACATTTTTTGTATTAACTACAACGCAGAATCAATACATCGCAAAAACAATTGTTTTAGCAATAGGTACTAAGAAGAATAAGGTTAAGATAAAAGGTGTAAAAGATTTAGAAGGAAAAGGTATTAGTTATTGTGCGATTTGTGATGGCTTTTTTTATAGGAATCAGGATGTTGCTGTAATAGGAAATGGAAATTATGCACTTTCAGAAACAAATGATTTAATAAATGTTGCAAAAACTGTTACAATATTAACAAATGGAGAAGAGGCTCCAGAATTTAGAGCGGATAATGTTCAAATTATTACAAAACCGATTGAGGAGATTAAAGGTGAAAATAAGGTTGAAGAAATAATATTTAAAGATAATTCTCGATTAAAAACAAGAGGAATTTTTATAGCACAGGGAACGGCTGGAAGTACAGAATTAGCTAAAAAATTGGGAATATTGCTAAAAGATGATAAAATAGTTGTGAATGATAAAATGGAGACAAATATTAAAGGAGTTTATGCTTGTGGAGATTGTACTGGAGGAATATTACAAGTATCAACAGCGGTAAGTGAAGGAACAATTGCTGCTTTATCAATAATTCAGTTTTTAAAAATGAAGTTTTAATATATTAATATATATATAGTTTATGCAGAATAAATAACAAAACGAAAAAATGATGTAAATGGAGTATTTTATGAATCAAATATTAATAACAAAAAAGTTATATGTTACACCTGAATTAAAAAATAAGAAAAAAAGATATAAAATATATTTTATTGTTTCTATAATCTTAGTAATATTATTACTTATTTTATCAATATATTTTGAATATGATAGAAATAAAAGTGAAGAAGTATCTAAACAAATTTTAGAAGATATGAATGATAATAATATACAGACAGATATAATTATGGTAGTGTTGAATAATGAAAATGTTGAGGATACAACAAGTGAAACTATATTTAAAGATTTAAATTTTAATAAAGAAAAATATGAGACTATAATAAATGGATATGGGTGTACTGCTGTTGCAGAAATTAATATTCCTAAAATTAATGTTAATTATCCTATCTTAAAAGGAGAAACTGGAAGTAAAGAAGAAACAGAGGCTCTTTTAAAATCTTCTCCTATTGAATTTTACGGTAATGGAGCAAATGAAGTTGGTAATTTTTGTGTGGCTGGACATAATTATAGAAATGATAAATTCTTTAGTAAAGTTTTAACACTAGAAGCTCAAGATATTATTGAGATAGAAGCGGATAATAGAAAAATAGAATATGAGGTATATGATAAATATGAAGTTTTTCCAGATGATGATAGTTGTACAGATCAAAATACAAATGGTAAAAGAGAAGTGACATTAATTACATGTACAAATGATAGTAAAAAAAGAGTGATTGTTAAAGCAAGAGAAATTTAATAAAATTTCTTGACTTATTAAAAAAATAACAATAAAATAAGGTATATAAATAATATACTTTGATATAATATAAAAAAATGATATTAGGAGGAAGAAAATGAGTGTTTTAAAATTGGGAACAGATAATTTCGAACAAGAGGTTTTGAAAAATAATAATAAAGTATTAGTGGATTTTTATGCTGATTGGTGTGGACCTTGTAAGATGATGTCACCAGTAATAGATGAAATTGCAGAAACAAAGACAGATGTAAAGGTGGGTAAAGTAAATGTTGATGATAATCAAGAACTTGCTGTTAAATACAATGTTATGAGTATACCTACAATAATAGTATTTGAAAATGGAATTCCAAAGAAAACATTTATCGGTGTTACTGATAAAAATGAAATTTTAGAGCAATTAAATTAAACAATTCAAGAGACAGTAACTAAGAAGTTTACTGTCTTTATTTTAAGAGGTGATTTAATGCAAAAGAAGAAATTTATTTGACTATTTTCTTTTCCTATAGTATAATTAATCATCGAAATGAGCTTAATATAGCTAATAGAATACCAAAAAAATTTTAGGAGGTAGAAAAATGTCAAAAAAAGAAGGTTTATTTTATGATGTCCGGAGATTAATCAGCGATTTAGCTGAAAAAGTATGGATTGAAGACTATGTTCAATCTATTGTGAATGAAGAATGCAGTTCGATTAGAACTGCAGAGCCTGAAATTGCAAGATTGATAATAAAATGGGCAGATTGCAAAGAACCTATTTTTAGTTTTACTTCAATGTGTAGAGCGGCAGGAATCGATGCAAAACCAATTAATTTGGATGATTATTCCGTCGAATTTGATACAGCTGTTTTTACATCTTATG
>CALXSO010000133.1 GCA_944391155.1 uncultured Clostridia bacterium | reverse complement strand
TTATTTTTGTTTCTTTTATATTTCTATTTGTCATTATTCCTTCTTTTGTTTCCGATTTGATAATTTCATATTTTCCATCTGTTATGTTATCATTTATTATATCTTCTGTTCTAGAATCTTCTGGTATATTTATTGTTACTTCTCCTGTTTGTTCATTTAAGCTTACACTATATTGTTCTACATCTAATTGCTCTAATCTTTTTTCTATAATCTCTTTAACTTTGTTATAATTTTCAGTTGTTAAAACTTCTTCTGAATTAACTGCCACACTTTCCTTAGTATAACCTTTTTCTGCTAATTCTTCATCTGTTAAATTATCCGCATCTGTTACTTCTTTTCCCTCTGAATCCTTTATAACATCTTCTGTACTTGTTGATGGTGTTAATATTATTGATCTTTCACCTTTTAAGTCCATCCCATATGAATATCCTTTTACCTTATTTACCATCCTATTTTGATATTGTGTGTAGATGCCAAATATTGCTATCATCGCAATTAACACAGCAACTAATGCACATACTATAATTTGTAGCTTTTTACTCTCCTTTTTTGGGGTCATTTTTTCTTTTTGTTCTTTTTCCTTCATAACTTTCTTCCTTTCTTTATAATAATTTTGTATCATTTATTATCAATTCATACCATA
Source organism: uncultured Clostridia bacterium (assembly GCA_944391155.1). GTDB lineage: Bacteria > Bacillota > Clostridia > TANB77 > CAG-508 > CAG-269. The sequence goes on along the minus strand of CALXSO010000133.1, from coordinate 7,230 downwards.
TTTTTAAATATTTTGCCGCATATTTACTCATCATGGTTCTGTCCATAAATATTTCAAAATAATCCAATACAGGACAAATCTTTGTATCAATTTTTAAACGCAATGTTATTTTTCTATCTTCTGGATTTAAAGATAAGTTTGAATCTGTAACTGCATAATTTACTCTGTCATGTATATCAAAAGTTGATAAATTTTTATTTGTTACCCTATCTCTATGAACATCTGATTTATCAGCAAGTATTACAGCTGCTGATATATCATTTACTGCTGTTCCTGTTTTTTCATCGTGATTACCAATTGCCATCATTATTTGAGTTCTTTCTTCAACAGACATTCCCATTTCTTTTAAAATATTAAATGCAAGTATAGCTCCACTATGTGCATGATCAACTCTGTTTACACAGTTTCCTATATCATGCATATATCCCGCTATTCTTGTCAATTCTACAGTTCTTTCTGGATAATTCAATTTTTCAAGTATATCTCCAGCTCTTTTGGATACTATTGAAATGTGTCTATGCCCATGTTCTGTATATCCAATTTCATTAAGCTGTTGCTGTGCCCCTTTAATTAGAGCTTCCAGCTCTTTATTTTCTTTCACATCTTGTAAAGTTATCATTTGTTACCTCCTTTTTGTCCTTTTAGATTTTATATTAAATTATTAAAAATATCAACCTTTTTTAAAATTTTATTTAGTAAAAAATAAATTAACCGTTCAGAATTATTATAGTACAAAAAATTTCTTTAGATTCTTAAGAATCAGAATTACTTTATTTATAAGAGATTGAATTCATAGAACATTTAAGAAAAGAATTAACCAAAAAAACAACCTACAAACTTTATAGTTCGTAAGTTGTTATAATTTGGAGCAGGTAGTGGGAATCGAACCCACGTCATCAGCTTGGAAGGCTGAGGTTCTACCATTGAACTACACCTGCATCTTATATTTAAATTTATTTTTATCAGAAGTGGAGCAGGTAGTGGGAATCGAACCCACGTCATCAGCTTGGAAGGCTGAGGTTCTACCATTGAACTACACCTGCAACTTTTACCGTTCTCTCCTGACATTTATAAATTATAAATTATCTTAATCATTTTGTCAATAGTTTTTTCAATTTTTTTAATTCAAATTTTTCAAAATTTTCAACCTTTTGTTACAATTCAGACAGATTACTTTTATTCAATGCTAAATAGTAACAATTTTTTAATTCAATTTTATATTATTTTTTACAAATTAATACTCATTTAAAATTTCTTCCATAATTCACTTAATTATAAAATTTTATCATAACAAGTATGAATAATAACATCTTCTAGTTCATAACATCTTGTATAGCTTCACCAATTATTTTATTAACATCTGCTACAAGAATATTAAATTTTGTTTCTGCATCAAAATATTGTTTTGCCTCAGGTTTTTCTATTAATTCTACATATAAATCTTGCATTTTTTTAAATTTTTCTTCGTCATTCTTTCCAGTTTGCATAGCTGTCAATTGAGCATCATATCTTATGGAATTAAATTCCTGTATTTGTTTTTCTAAATTTTTATTCATTTTTATAGTTTCTCTTGCCATTTTAAAATTTGAATACTCCTCAGAATTTTTTATTTCATTTGCTAATCTATTTGCTGTATCATATACATTCATTTTCTATAAACTCCTTTACTTAAAATTTCTATTCTAACTATTATCACTATTATCTTGAGTTGATGATTCTATTTCAACTTCTGCTGTTGTAGGACATATATTTACCCAAGTATTTCCATCATTTACTTCTATTTCGTTTCCTTCTAAATCAGTATAAACTGTTTGTTCATCCCTCGCATCTTTTGTACATTTTATTTTTATTGCTTTACCATTAGTAATATAATATCCATCAAATGTTCCTATATTATCAAGTCCTTGTCTACCTTTATTTTCTGAATCTTTTAGAGTATAATTATCACAAAGAGTAATTATTATATTTTTTGCTGTTATATCATCATCCGTCTCCCAATCTGTTTGCTTTACGTTTCTAGCATATCTAATATATACTTTATTTTCACTATCATACTCATATCTTACTGTTTGTAAATCTGAATGTGGAATTGTAACTATATCTGCATTTTCTCCATCTTTCAAATTCACCTCTTCTGTCACATAATTTAAAATACTTTCTTTGCTTGATGTAGTTCTATAATTTTTATTTTTGGCTAATTCTAATATCTTTTCAGTACTTGTAACAGCATTATGTGGGGAATATTTATCTTTTACTCTCCAAAATGTAGTTCCATCTTCTGATATACCGTTTATGTCATGTATTGAAAATCTTGTAATATCACTTTCTGCTTGTGGACTTTGTCCAAAATGCACATATATTGCATCATTTTCCATTGCATAATCTAAAAAATAATGTCTTGCACTTCTAACTGGACCTATTTTATCAAGATCTACTCCTTTAAATAATGCCATTAACCTAGTTTCTCCACCTTCAACGATAATTTCATAAACCATATAAGCTTGATTTAATCCAGCTTGTGGCCAAGCTCCGTTATGATTATCTATCATTACAGCTATTGGCCTATCATTTCCTTTATATATTTGAACTTCTTTTGACTCTATTTCAGTTGTTAAAACATCATTTTTTGGTTGAACTTGATTTTCATCTGCTATTTTTTCTTTATCTTCTGTTATTTTAAATGCTAGTACTCCCCCAGCTACTATAATTAGTATTACTAGTATAGCAATTAATACTTTCACACCTTTTCCTTCCATATTATGTTCCTCTTTCTATGTTTAAATAATCTTAATTTTCTCTTGTAATATTTAATTTATTTAATATATTATCTTCTTTTTCTCTCATCTCTTTTTTTTCTTCATCGTCCATATGATCATAACCCATCAAATGATAAAATCCATGAACTACCATGTAACTTAATTCTCTTTCAAAACTATGATTATATTCTTCAGCCTGCTCTTTTACTTTCTCAATGGAGATTACTATATCTCCTAATACATCTTCATGTAAAAAGTCTTTTTTCTGTATTTTTGCTTCCAGTTCCTTTCTTTCAAACATAGGAAAAGATAGTACATCTGTTGTCCTATCTATATTCCTATATTTTTGGTTAACTTCTCGAATAATTTCAGGTGTTGTTAATGTTATTGTTATAATTAACTTACTATTTTCCAAATTTTCCTCTTTAAAACATTCCTTTAAGACTCTATTTATTGTTTCTTCATATTTAGCATTTTTTTCTATATTTAAATATGTAATTTCAAACATTTCTATTTCACCCTGTTCTATTAATGTGTTGCAAAAATTTTAATTGAATCATGCAACATTTACTACTTTTTTTACTACCCCTCTATAAACTCCTTTAGAGATATATGAATTTTTTAATTCTTTCATTGCACCATAATCTATTAGTTTTCTCTTATAATATTTTACAAGTTTTGAATAGTCAGTTTTACTATTTTCAAGATTTTTTAAATCATTTTTCAAGAATAAAATTTCCTTTTGTTTTACATATTCTATAAAGTCAATTTCTTTAATTTTAGAAATTTCTTTATATTTGTCCCAAAATTTTTTAAAAGCTTCTCTTTCTTTTAGATTTTCCCAATAAACCTTTGTAGAAAGTAATTTTATATTATAATCTTCAATTAAATTAATCAGCATTGCATAAGCTCTTTCTCTTTTTGCTGCAATCTTCGTATCTTGTACTAACATTCTAGCATCTTTTAATAATTTTTCATAACACTGTTCTGCTACAATTAGTGGAATACTATGTGTAAACAATTTTCTACTAATTCCCAATAATATCATATTTTTTTCAATATTATCCCTAGTATCTAATTTTCCAATAGTAAAATTTTGGAATTTTTCATAATCAGATAATATTTCTTGGAATTCTTTATTAGAATCATTTTCTATTTTTAATGGAAGAATATTTTGAATATATTCTTCTAATGTATAAAATATTTTTATATATATCCAATCCTTAGTTGAATCATATACATTGGTAGTATCAGCTAATTTTATTGAATAATTTTTTAATATTGATTTATATAATTCATCCATTTTACTTATATAAAAACTATTATATCTCTTAATTAATTTTTCTTTTCCAGATTCTTTTACATTTTCTCCATCTAATTCTAATAAGTATTTCTGTTTTCTATATTTATAATCCATATATTCTGTTTCTTTTATGCTTGTTATTTCATAGTATTTTGATAATGCATCTTTTTCAAATTCTGATGCAGTATTATTTTTTACTTTTTTATATATTGAATCCATAACATATTTATCCAAATTTTCTAGATAAATAGTGTATGATGTATCATACTTTTTTTCTAAATCTTCTTTATTATAGTTTTCATTATCTTTTGTATAATTTTCATATGCTTTTAATAAACTATTTCTTTTCATTGTTATTAACATTCCATTAATTCCAATTTTTGTAGGAATTAATATTTTACTTAAAGTATTTGTAATCTTATTTAAAAAATTAGTATCTGCTCCTGTAATTCTAAGGCTTCTTTCTTCCATTAATATCATCCCTTCAAAATACTATTTTTTCGTTTGTTCCTATGGTTTCAAAAACTTCATAAGTAACTTCTATCTCAATTTCATCTTGTTTTTCATAGGTATTTATATTTTTATTTACAATTTTACTTTTGTCTTGAATTTCTTTATCAAATTGTTCTTCTAACTGTTGTATCCCTAAGTTTTTAGCTTCTTCAACAGTATATTCCTTTTGTTCTTTTTTAGTCTCTTTTCTAGTTTCTTTAACTATAGAAATTGGTAAATAAAAATCCGAAAATAACTTGAATTTCTTTTCCTCTTTTATTGTATCATAAAATTCAAATTTTGAAACCCCTTTTGGAAAATTTATTTCAAAATTATTTATTTTAACCCCATAATTATTTTCTTCTTCTCCTGTTTCGGTTGTTTCCGTAATAGTATAAGGAATTATGATTTTTTTCGTATGCCATATTTTTGCTTCAATCTCTGCTTTTGCATGAACATATCTAACACCTGTATATTTTCCTTCCATCCATCCATTTACTAGAATTGTTCCTTCTTTCACAGTATCTCCAACTTTTACATTTGCTGTACCATTTTGTACATTAATTTTCGTTATAATTCCTTCTTTGTCTGAAATAATATTACAATATTCTGCATCATCTACTATTTCAGGTTTTGCATCTGCTTTAACTAATTTTACAATCATATTAGTTCCTTTTAATTCCATTCCAACCCAAGCAATGTCATCTCTTTTTAATCTTAACTTATTAATTATTTCCTTTGTATCAATATCTGATTTTGCTTTTCCTATTTTTAACCCTACTTCTTCTAAGTCCTCTTCTATTTGATCAAATTCTTCGTTATCTTGTACTTCTATTTGTATATTCCAAATAAAATTTGAACTAATAGCAATTATTATAATAATTGCTACTAAAAATCCTACAAAAATTTTTCTTTTTTTATATCTATGTAAAATAAATGGTATACCTTTTTTATCTTGAATTTTAATTTTACATTGCGTTTTTTTAGCAATCTTACAAAGTTCACTAAATTCATTTATACCTGTGTTAAAAAATAATTTAATTCCACCTTCTCTTTTTAAATTCCAAATAATTATTTTTTTGTTTGTACAAATATTTATAAATCTTTCAATGTAATAACCTTCTATTGCAATTCTTACATATCCAAAAATATAGTTTAAAAATATTCTTATAAGCATTTCAATCTCCTTTGTCTCATATTTATTCTTCTGTTATTCTTTCTATGTCAAAACTTTCAATTTTCCCATTTATTTTAATGTCATCATTTGTCATATTTTCTAATTTTAAATCATAGCCATTTATATTTATTATTCCAATATATGTGCTAATCCTTATATAAAATTCCTCATATTCTAATATTGCTTTAAAGTTTTCAATCATCATTTCATCAAATCCTGTTATTATAATTTTAGGAACATTTGAATATACTTCTTGTGGTATTTCTAATATCTTTTCTAACCTCTGAATTTTTTTCTTTTTCATTTACCATCACCTTTTCTTCATTATACTAAAATACATAACCTTCCTTGTTGTATACGGAAAAATCCAAATATGGTAAAGATAAAGGTCGATTTTTCCTATATAATAAGAAAAGTTCAAACAAAACTAAGCTTCAAACTCATCTAAAGATTTAAATTCATAACCCATATTTTTTATTTCTTTAATGATATCTCCTAAAATATTTGTATTAGTTTTTGAATTTCCATGTAATAGCATTATTTCTCCATTATGTACATTATCTATTATTTTCTTTTTACTGTTTTCTTCGTTTGGTTGATTATCTTCATTCCAATCTTGATATGCAAATGACCACATTACAGTTTTATATCCTAAGTTATTAGTTAATGCTAAAGTTCTTTCACTATATTCTCCCATTGGTGGTCTTATATATTTCATTTCATATTTAAATTTTTCGTACACTGCCTGATGTAAATCCATTATTTCACTTTTTATTTGCTCATCTTTTAGGTCTGGCATACTTTTATGATTAACTGTATGATTCCCTAATTTCTTAATGTTTATTTTTTAGCGATTTTTAACCGCTTCTATTAATTTATTTATATTCTCTTATTTCTTCCTAATATTAGGATGATTTTGAAAAGTAAATTTAATTTTGATGTTTTTCTCTTTATCAAATTCAATTTTTTCTATTAACTTTTCTAATATCATTTTATTTGGTTTTTCTATTTTAAAAAACTCATTTGCAACTTGTCTTATTTCTTTAAAATTAATTTGGGGAGATTTTTTATTGCTTTCTTCAAGTTGTGTTTCTATCTCTTTTATTTCTTTTAAAATTTTATTTCGTTCTTTTTGTTTTTTTTCATAGATAGTTTTAAAATCTTCTATTTGTATAATTTTATTTATTTTATCTTGATATATTTCTTCAATTGTATTTTCTATATTTTTTAATTTTTGTTTTAATTCTTTTAGTTTTGTTTGCAATAAATTATTTCTGCTTTTAGCTTCTTTTTCTGCTTGTTCATATATCTGTTTTATTTTTTTTTCAGAGAAATTTATTTTTTGTATTTCTTCTTTTATTTTTTTATTTACCGCTTCTTCTATTAAATTTGCTGAAATTTGTTTGTTATCACATAATGCACTATAATTATTTCTTTTTGAACAGATAAAATATGCTGCTCTCCAAATGTTACCATTTTTTCTTTTTTCTTCTCTACATCTT
>CALXSO010000132.1 GCA_944391155.1 uncultured Clostridia bacterium | reverse complement strand
AAAGCATAATTTTTTTATCAAAATGTTTAATTAAGCTACTAATTATCCTTTTTTGAATATATATAGGAATCTTAGACTGCTCGAGAGGCTTAGACAATTCTTTAAAAGAATTTGCATTATCCAATTTTAACTCATCTAAATTTTCAATTGAAGTGTCTTTTAAAAAATTTTCTATTTTTTTCAAGATCAATAAACTTGAATTATCAGTTAAATATTCTGATAATTCGGTAGGAAAAAATTTATTAATTTCTTTTTTTAAATTTAAAAAAGTTAAAGGTTCTATATTAAATGTTTCTAAATTCACAAAAATATTATACAATTTAGAAAAATTAGAATCAGTTATATGAAAATTAAATTCTCTAAAAACAATATTATCCTTTATTACTTGTAATTCCTTCTGAAATTCTTGTCTTTTTAATGGTACATAAGGCATAAAATCACCCCTTTTTATAATTTATTTTTCTAGTTCTGTTTTGTGAGATTTACAAATCTCAGGCTTAAATATTTTATTTTCATTATTTCTTAAAAAATATTCTAATTGCTGTGCATATTCATTATTTTCTAATAATAATTTTTTATAGTAATGATGTAGATTTTCATCAAATGTATATCTTTTTATATAACCATTACAAATGTATTTTGTATAAGATGGGACAATGAATTCAGACAATTTTTTATAAAAAGCCTTAGTATTTTTTAATTTTGAAGTATTATCAAAATACTTCAAATTATTTTCTTTCAAATAACTATTAATTTTCCTATTTGGAACCATAGGAGGTAAATTTTCTAAACGTCTTTTTTTACCACTTAACATATTATGAGTTATAGGCCCATATTTAGACATATATTCAACCTCTGAAGATCTGTCCTGTAGCTCAGCTTTCCAAGCAGGAAGCAAAGTACTCTCAATAGAAAAATGAATAGCAGTATATCCGGTACTATCATGAAAAAATTTTTTTCTATCTTCATTTAAAAATAATCCCATTTTTTTCAGTTTCTCAGAAGTGCTAAATAAATGTTCAATAGCATAATCTCCAGCAATCATACAAATAATATTATCAAAATCATTTAATAGCTTTTCTGTTTCCTGTATTTCTGCTTGAGTATTTTTTGCATCTTTCATTTTTAATAACAATTTTTTAGTTCTAGTACGGTAAGATAGCAATTTCTTAAAATCTACACATTGCTGAAGATAATTTATCTTATGTTTTAAAACATTAATATTTTGAGCAAATTGTTTTAAATTAGAATCTCTATTTAAAAGTGTTTTTATACTAAAAGAAGTATTGCCATAATTAGCATTATAATAATCAGAATATTGTTTTTCTAATTCAAATAATTTATTTTGAGAGTTTATTAAATCACATTTGCATTTTTCAATAAAAGATTTATCAACCTGAAAATTATCACTAACACTTTCGACAACCAATCTCATACCAATAATGTCATAATTAATATGTTTATTATAATCAGATTCAAAATCACCTTTTTCAGATTCAGAATCTTGAATATTATCAGATTTATAATTTTTTTCTATAACTTTAGAATCTTTGCTATTATTTGTATTAAAGCTTTTTCTAGATTTATATCTATATTTCAAACGCATATCATCAGGTTTAAAATATTTTTCCAATTCCAGACCAAGAGTAGAAAGAACAACATCTGTATAATTTTCGTACTCTGGTGAGTGTAATAAATTAAAAATAGCAACATTATATTGCTCAAATAATGGAACAGAAAGAGAAGACTGAAAAAGCTTATATTTATCTTGCATAATATCATCTCCTAATTTATACCATATATTCTTAATTATACCACAACTGCAAGAAAAATACAAATTTATTGACATAAAGAAATAAGCAATATATAATATTAGAGGTTACAATTCAGTGTGCATAAAGGTAAGCCTACAAAAATTTAGTTTTAGTAGTAACTATTGAAGAAAGGAAAAGTGAAAAAATGAAAAAAGTAGAATTATTAGCACCTGCAGGTTCTTTTGAAAAGGCAAAAATAGCATTTCTATATGGAGCAGACGCAGTATATTGTGGAACATCATCATTATCATTAAGAACTAGAGCAGATATGGGAAATGAAGATTTAATAAATACAATAAAATATGCACATAGCATAGGAAAAAAAGTATATGTGACATTAAATATATTTGCATGGGATGAAAAATATCCAGAGATAGTTGAAATGGCAAAATTATTAAATAATATTAAACCAGATGGAATAATAGTTGCAGATGGAGGAGTAGTAGAAGTACTAAAAGAATATGCACCAGACGTAGATATACATATTAGTACACAAGCCAATATAGTTAGTATGCATGCAGCAAACTTTTGGTACAAAAATGGTGCAAAAAGAATGGTACTTGCAAGAGAATTGAATAAAGAACAAATAAAATACATTATGGAAAACAAACCAAGCGATATGGAAATAGAAATTTTTATACATGGAGCAATATGTTTTGCTTTTTCAGGAAGATGTTTTTTAAGTGACTTTTTATCAGGAAGAAGTGCAAATTTAGGAAGTTGCTCACAAAGCTGTAGATGGTCATATAATCTTTATGCAGAAGAAAAAAACAATCCAGGGAAAATGATGCCAATAGAACTTAGTGAATATGGCACAAGTATATTTTCTTCAAAAGATTTATGCTTAATAAAAGAAATACCAGAAATAATTGAAATGGGCATAGACAGTCTAAAAGTAGAAGGAAGATTAAAAACAGAGTACTATATTGCAAGTGTAATAGGTGTTTATAGAAATGCAATAGATGATTATTTAAAAGATTCAAAAAATTATGACTATACAAAATACTTAAAAGAATTAGAAAAAGTAAAAACAAGAGCACTAACAACATTTTACTTTAATGATAGAAACAATCAAGATATTCAAGATTATACAGGAAGACAATATAATGAAGAGTATGAATTCGGAGGAAAAATAGTAGAATATAACGAAGAAAAGAGTATCATTGAAATAAAGAATAAACTATCAGTTGGAGATACATTAGAACTTCTTATTCCAAACAGATTAGAACCAGAGAGTTTTAAAATAGAAAAACTTTGGGACATAGAAACAGAAGAAGAAATAGATTTTATAAGTCCAGGAGTAAAAAATCAAAAAGTTATAATGCATATTCCTGTAAAATGCGATAAAGATTGGATACTTAGAAGAAAAAAGTAAAAAGACTTATAAGAAAAATAACGAAGCCAAGTTAGATAAGCTAACAAAAGTCTTCTTAAAAGTAAAACCAAAAATTCTATAATATTTACTATTTTTGAAAACATCTTAACTATTACAACTTTGCAATCAATGAAAAAGTAGAAGATAATAATATATTAGATATAAATCTGCTTGACAAAAATGAATTTTTAAATGCATTAAATACATATAAAGATACAAAAAGGAACTACCCATCTAACTAAAAAAGGAAGATGGGTATTCTAACTTTGAATGATAAAGCACTACTGTTTTTTCATTTTAGGCTTAGAAATTAATGAAGCTAAATATCCAAAGAAAATAGCAGCAGCAATACCACCAGCAGCAGCTTTTACTCCGCCAGTAAAGGCACCGACAAGTCCTGCCTGTTTAACACCTTCTATGGCACCTTTTGCTAAATTATATCCGAAGCCAGTTAAAGGAACAGTAGCACCAGCACCTGCAAAATCAACCAAATATTGATAAATTCCAAGACCACCTAGAATTGCACCAGTAGTTACAAAAATAACTAAGATTCTAGCAGGAGTTAATTTGGTTTTATCTATTAAAATTTGCCCAATGATACAAATTAAACCACCTACAACAAAACATTTTACTAAGGACATAATATCAAAAACATTACTCCAATTTATATCCATAAAAATCATCCTTCCAATGTATAAAATTATATTTCAATACTAATAGCATGAGCAATACCAGGTATACTTTCACCCTGTTGTGAACTTGTTGAATTCATCAATGCACCAGTTGCGATTAGCAAAAGTTTTTTCATTTTTCTGGCTCTTAATTCTTTAAATAGATAACCAGAAAAAACAGAAGCACAGCATCCGCAACCACTACCACCTGAATGAGTATCTTGTTTTAATTTATCAAATATCAAAATACCACAATCATTATAATTAGATTTAATATTATAACCCTTTGAAGACATAATATCCAAAACAATTTCTTTACCTACGTAACCAAGATCACCACTAATAATAGCATCATAATAGCTAGGATTTCTTCCAGTATCTAAAAAATGAGTAGTTAAAGTATCGCAAAAGGCAGGAGCCATCGCAGCTCCCATATTATTACCATCTTTTATCCCCATATCCACAATTTTACCAGGAGTAATCATCGTAATATATGGACCAGTACCATTTTTAGAAAGAATAGCACTTCCTGCACCAGTAACAGTCCACTGCGAAGATTGAGGACGTTGATTTCCTAATTCTAAAGGAAAACGAAACTGCTTTTCAGCACTACAAAAATGACTAGAAGTTGCACAAAGTGTATTTTCAGCAAAAGCTTCAGTGCAAATTGCTGCTAAAGACATTGATTCAACAAAAGCAGAACAAGCACCAAAAACACCAAAGAAAGGAATTGAAAGTTCTCTAAGTCCAAAACTTGAAGAGATACATTGATTTAACAAATCACCAGCAAAACAGCAATCTATTTGTGCAGACGGAATTCCAGATTTTGCTATAACAGTATTAACAGTCTCTTTAATAATTTTACTTTCAGCCTTTTCCCAAGTTTTTTCTCCCCAGAATTCATCTTCAATACATAGATCAAAATATTTACTTAAAGGACCTTGTGCTTCTTTAGGTCCAACTATACTAGCACAATCTACAATTGTAGGTGGAGAGTCAAAAGAATAAGATTGGTTACCAATTTTTTTCAAAATATTACCTCCTATCTTTATAAATGAATAGACTATTTATCGATATGTTCATTTATCTTTATCCAATATCAATAAAATTAATAATAACTAAAATTTTTAAACTAATGTTATTGATTCAGTGGCAAAAATCATATATATAATACCAACTAAAATAGAAGCAGAAATACCAAAAACTAAAACAGGACCAGCAACAGTAAACATTTTTCCACCAACACCCATAACATATCCTTCAGATTTATATTCCATAGCAGGAGAAACAATAGAATTTGCAAAACCAGTAATTGGAATCAAAGAACCTGCACCTGCAAATTTACCAATTTTGTTAAATAAATTAAGACCTGTCAAAAACGCAGAGATTCCAATTAAAATTATAGAAACTATAGTACTAGAAGTAGCAATATCAAAACCTCGTTCTTTGCAAATATTAGAAATAATCTGTCCTATTGTACAAATAAGTCCACCAACCCAAAAAGCATTAAAACAATTTTTTATTATAGGTGAATTTGGAGATTTTTTATCAACATATTGTTGATAAGTTTGTTTTGACTCTAAGGGATTCATAAACTAATACTCCTTTCTATTTAAATCTAAAGTAAAACTCAAATCCAAATCAACGAAATATTCTACAATTTTATTTCCATCAATTCTAGCTCGTTGATTAATAATAGTAACAGTATTTAAATAATCAATAGTTTTTGATGCCTCATTAACAGCTTTTACAATAGCATCTTTCCAAGAAACATCAGAATTACCAGTTATTTTTAAATGTTTTTCAATATTCATAAATAGACCTCCTAAAATCTTTTAAGACTATTTTTACCGTTTTTTGAAAAAATATACTTTAATATTTACTATCATATAGAAAAATGATAAAATCGAAAAAAATAGGAGGGATAAAATTGGTTGATAAAGTAAGAGAATTAGCATTAAAGATAATAGTAAAAATAGAAAAAGAAGAAGGATATTCAAATATTGTATTAAATCAAACAATAAATGAAAATAGAAAACAATTATCAGATAAAGATATATCATTTATTTCTGAAATAGTTTATGGAGTTTTAACATGGAAGATAACTCTTGATGAAATCATCAAAAAATATTCAAAAATAAGATTAAAAAAATTATCAATATGGATTTTAAATATTTTAAGAATATCTATATATCAGATTATTTCTTTGGATAAAGTACCAAAATCAGCAGCTGTTAATGAAGGAGTTAATTTAGCCAAAAGATATGGACATAAAGCAAGTTCTAACTTTACTAATGCAATATTAAGGAAAGCAGAGAAAAAAGATTATGAAGACTTATTTAAAATAGAAAATGATATAGAAAGAATATCAAAAACAACATCAATGCCTGTTTGGATAATAAAAGAATTAAATAAAAACAGAGATTTAAAAGAAGTTGAAGATATCTGTATAAACTTAAATAAAAAACCAAAAATAGATATAAGAATAAATAAATTAAAAACAACAATTAAAGAAGTAGAAGAAAAATTAGATAAAGAAAAAATAAAATATAAAAAGATAATAGAAGAAATGCCAGAATTTTTAGAACTAGAAAAAATAAAAAACATTGAAAATGACGAACTATTTAAAAAAGGATATTTTACAGTTCAAGATATTTCAGCAGGTATGACAGCAAAAATTTTATCTCCAAAACCAAATGAAAATATATTAGATGCATGTTCAGCACCAGGAGGAAAAACGACATATATTGCAGAAATGATGGAAAATAAAGGAAAAATAATTGCAGGAGATATATATAAACATAGATTAAGTTTGATTAACGAAAATTGTAAAAGATTAGGAATAAACATAGTTGAAACAAAAGAAATTGACGGAACAATTTATAAAAAAGAATATTATCAAAAATTTGATAAAATTTTATTAGATGTTCCATGTTTAGGAATCGGTGTAATTAGAAGAAAGCCAGATATAAAATGGAAAAGAAAAGAAGAAGATATAAATACAATAAGTAAACTTCAAGAAGAAATATTAAAAAATTGTAGTAATTATTTAAAACCAGGTGGTGAATTAGTATATTCTACCTGTAGCATTTTAGAAGAGGAAAATGAAAAAATAATAAAAAAATTTAGAAAAGAGGCAAAAAATTTTGAAATTATAAATTTGAAAGAAGAAGTAAAGGATTTTAAAAAATTTATTACAAAAGATGGTTTTTTATTAATAAATCCAAGCGAAAATTATGATGGATTTTTTATATGTAAATTATTAAAAAAATAATATTACAATTATATTACATTTAGATTACATTTTAAACAATTATATTGACTTTTAGACAAAAAAATATATACTTAAATAGTATTCAATTGCAGAATTTTCAATATTTTGAAAAAATAAGAAGAATTATTTGATTAATTTAGTAAATCATAAGAATATAAAAAATAAGGAGCAAAAAATGTCTAGTTGTTTAGGATTATATATTGATGAAAATATAATTAAATATGCAAAAGTAACAAAAGAAAAAGACAATTTAAAAGTCGATTCTTTTGGTGTCAATTTTTATGAAAAACTTGAAGATGGAATAAAACAAGTAATAGATGAAACATATAGTTATAAAACACCAATAAGCCTAAATATGTCAGAAGAAACATATCAATATTTTGATATGTATTCTATGATAAACAAAAAAGACTTGCCTAAAGCGATAAAGACAGAATTTGAAGCTTATTGTAGTGACAAAGGATATAATCCAAATGTATTTGAAACAAGATATGCAATGACAGAAAATTTACAAGACAAAGAAAAAATAAATGTAATACATGTAAGTAATAATAAATTAGACTTAAATAAAAGAATACAACTATTGCAAGGATATAAAATAGCAGGAGTTTTTCCTATAGGAATGTCAATTGCAAACTTAAATGATGTAAAGGACAAAGAAAACTCATTAATAGTAAACATAGAAGATAAAACAACTATTACAACAATTATAAATCAACAAGTATATGAAGTTAAAATCTTAGATATAGGAAGTCAAGATTTTTTAAGCAAAATAAACTTAAAAGAAAATTCATATTCTAAATCTTATGAAATATGTAAAGAAACAACTATTTACACATCTGAAGGAAAAGATTTAGGAGAAGAAACAAATTATTTAGAAGATATAATGCCAACATTATATGAAATAGTTGGACAAGTAAAGAAAATTTTAAATGAAAGTCTAGAAAAAATAGAAAAAGTATATATATCAGGAACTGCAGCTCTAATAAATAACATAGATTTATATTTTGAAGAATATCTAGAAAATGCAAAATGCGAAATATTAAAACCAAATTTTGTAAAAACAGCACAAGACATAAATATAAAAGATTATATTGAAGTTGATTCAGCAATTTCAATTGCATTGATGGGACTAGGTATTGGAATTAAAGGAATGAACTTCAAAGAAAACACATTAGCAGAACAGTTAAAAGAAGCATTAAAAGTAGATATAAATCCAGATAAAAAAGGAAAAGAAAAGAAACTTGCAGGCAATTTATTTACAAATGACTTATCTCAACCTTTAGATTCAACTGAGAAAGCATTATTAAGAACAGCTGTAGGATTACTTATTTTACTAATTATATACAGTGGATTTTCAATTTTAATAAACAAACAAATGCAAAGCAAAACTAATCAGGCACAAGCATCAATTGCAAATACAAATAAACAAATACGAGCAGTAGATACTGATAATGAAAAAATACAAGCAGTAACAAATGAATATACAACAATGATACAAAACTTACAAGAAATAAATGATAAAATTGCAAATACAAATAAAGTAAAAAAAGCAATTCCTAATTTACTAACAGCACTTATGACAGCAATGCCTGAAGATGTACAAATAACATCTATTAGTAATACATCTGATACTCATATAGAAATTGTTGCACAATCAAAAGATTATGGTCAATTAGGATTCCTAAAAGCAAAAATAAAAACAGATGGAATATTACAAAAAGACACGGTAGTATCTACAGCAGGAGAAAAAAATAACGATGTTATAACAATGAAGATAGAAGGTGAGCTACCATGAAAAAATTATTAATTTTAATAGTAATTGCATTATTAACTATATTAACATTAATAACAATTGTAAAAGGAATAGAAATTGGACCATTAGAGATTTTAGGAATTCAAGGAATGAAAGAAAAAGACCAAAATTTGAATGAAAAAATAACAGAGGCTACAAAATTAGCTAGTACAGACTATCAAAAAGCATTATCAGAATTAGAAACAAGTAGTAAAGAATTGGAAACTGAAAAGCAGAAATATCTAGATATGACAACAGTAAGTACTGATAGTCAAATACAACAAGCAAGTCAACTAACAAAATATGAACTAGAAAAATTATATATACAAGTTGACGAACATGCAAAAGCTGAAGGCGTAAATGTTACAATGGAAATCACATCAAGCAATAGTATATCAAATGCATATAATTTAAAATTTACTGCATCAGGATCATATATAGGAGTAACAGACTTTATTGCAGACATTGAAGATGATTCAACACTAGGATTTAAAATAGAGAACTTTTCTATGCAAGCAGGAAGTCAAAATGTAGTAGAAGCAAAATTTGAATGTACAGATATAATGATTAATGGAATATCAGAAACAGAGAGTACTGAACAATCAGAAGAACAAGAAAATACAACTTCAGAAAATACAACAAATAGCACAACAAATACAACAAGTAGTAATTCAACAAGTAATAGCACAAATTCTACAAATACAACAAATAGTACAAGTTCAGCAGATTAAAAATAAAGGAGTAGAAAAATGGCAAAAAATATAATTAAAGAAATTATTATAATATTATTACTTGCATTGGCAATAATATTAATATTAGGAGTTTTATTATACAGATACACTTCATATAACAAAGTATTACCAGAAGAAGTATCTTATACAACACCTGAAAATATCAAAGAAGAATTAGCAAGTTCTAATAATGTTGAGGAACAACAACCAATTTTAACATATGAAGTTACAGCATCTGATTTAAAAACATATGAAAAGACTAAAGAATATGTTTCTGGAAGAAGAAATCCATTTGCATCTGTTGAAACAACAACAACTCAAAATGCAACAAGTGGAAATTCACAAACAGGAAGTCAATCAAGTACGAGCACAAACAGTTCATCAAGCTCATCAACTTCATCAGGTAACAGTGCAAATTCATCAACAAATACAGACTATGAAGGATTTTTCCCAGATAAAGGAACAAAATAAGTTATTAAAATTATATTTATTTTAGAATAAATATAATACAAAATATAAATAATTCAAAAGAAAAGGAGGATATAAATTATGAAAGAACAAAAGGGTATAACACTAGTAGCTCTAGTTATTACAATAATTGTATTATTAATATTAGCAGGAGTAACAATAGCAGCATTATCTGGACAAAATGGTATATTAACTAATGCTTCAACAGCTCAAAAAAATACTGCAGTATCAGAGGTAAGAGAGGCACTAGCAATGGCTATTAATACGATATATACAAATAAATATGCAGGAGCAACTGAAGATGCTGATATGGATGAAGATACTATTGAGAAAATAGTTAAGGAAAACTATGCAAATTTAAAAGACAATTTTACGGTTGGAGAACCAGCATCTAATAAATCAACAGTAACTGCAACAGTAAATGGAATAGTAGTCGAAGCAACACTTGATACTAGTGATTCTGAAATTTGGACAATAGATTCAGTAGAAGCAAAATAAATATAGATAAATAAGAAAAAACATAATAATATATTTAAAGAAAGTTAAAAGACCAAAAAAGAATAAAAAATAAAGTTAAAAATAAATGAATTTATAAAAAATAAATTAATTTTAAAGATTAGGAGGAAATATTAATGATGAAAGAACAAAAAGGTATAACATTAGTTGCCTTAGTTATAACAATAATTGTTTTATTAATATTAGCAGGAGTAACAATAGCAGCATTATCTGGACAAAATGGTATATTAACTAATGCTTCAAAAGCTCAAAAAAATACTGCTATGTCAGAAGCAAAAGAAGCTTTCACAATGGCAGTAAATACTATTTTAACAAATAAAGCAGCAGGAACTACACCATCAGATTTAACACTTGCAAATATAAAATCTGAAATGACAAAAAATTATGGAAATATTAAAAGTGTAAAAGTAGATAATATAGCAACTCCTACTTATTTAGTAGTAGATGTTAACGGAACAAACGTAAAAGTTACTTTCACAAAACCAGCAAGTGGAGATGAATATACTGCTTGGACAGCAACTGGTACAGCTATTGCTAATGATACTGAAGTATCTGCTGCAAAAGATATATCATAATAAAGATAAATTTACTAAGAATGTACAAAATAGGCATATGCATAAGAATGTATATGCCTAAAAAAATAATAAAGGGAGAAAAGTATGGACATATTTTTTTATATAATAATTTTTATAATAGGAATACTATTTGGTAGTTTTTACACATTA
>CALXSO010000131.1 GCA_944391155.1 uncultured Clostridia bacterium | reverse complement strand
CTTGATCTGCAACAGCTTCTATCATAATATCACGATGTTTTTTAGCATCTTCTTTCATATCTTCAGGAATATCACATTCTTCAATTTCTTTTCCTAAATCATCTTTATGAATAAAAGCTCTCATTTTAATCAAATCAACAATTCCTTTGAAATTGTCTTCTGCTCCAATAGGTAATTGGATTGCAACAGCATTTGCCTTTAATCTATTTTTTAATTGATCAATACATAGTTCAAAGTTAGCACCTGTAACATCCATTTTATTAACATATACCATTCTTGGAACTTTATATTTATCAGCTTGTCTCCAAACTGTTTCTGTTTGTGGTTGAACACCACCTTTTGCAGCTAAAACAGTAACTGCACCGTCTAGAACTCTAAGAGATCTTTGAACTTCAACTGTAAAATCAACGTGTCCTGGAGTATCAATAATATTTATTCTATTATTATTCCAAAAACAAGTTGTAGCAGCAGAAGTAATAGTAATACCTCTTTCTTGTTCTTGTTCCATCCAGTCCATAGTAGCTGCACCTTCATGAACTTCACCTATTTTATGAGTTTTACCTGTATAAAACAAAATTCTTTCAGTTGTAGTTGTTTTACCAGCATCAATGTGAGCCATGATACCTATATTTCTTGTTCTCTCTAAAGGATAAGCTCTTCCTGTCATTTTATATATTTCCCCCTTTCGCTTAAATTAAACGATTCTATTATTTTATTCAAATTAAAACTTAGGTTGGTTATACCTAATTTTGATTAATTGTAACAAGATGTGCATTTTTTGCGTTTATGGCAAGCTGAGATGGTACTTGTGTACTAGCTTAGTTTACCAAAATAGCAACTTGCTTCAATTAAACCTTTGGCTAGACCTGATTTTGATGAAAAGTTGCAAGATGTGCATTTTTTGTATTGATGGCAAGCTGAGATAGTACTCGTGTACATCGATGTTTGCCATCAATGCGAAAAATGTGCAGATTGCTGCTTTTCATCAAAATCCTACCATTTGTAATGAGCAAAAGCTTTATTAGCTTCGGCCATTCTATGTGTATCTTCTTTTTTCTTAAATGCTCCACCGTTACCAGCTACAGCATCCATAATTTCACCTGCTAATTTTTCAGCCATTGTTTTTTCATGTCTATTTCTTGCATAAGTTACAAGCCATCTTAAACCTAAAGTTTGTCTTCTTTCAGGTCTAATTTCTAATGGAACTTGGTATGTTGCTCCACCTACTCTTCTTGCTTTAACTTCAAGAACTGGCATTACGTTTTCTAGAGCTGCTTCAAAAACTTCTAAAGGATTTTTTCCTTCTTTTTCTTTTATGATATCAAATGCATCATAAACAATTTTTTGAGCAACTGATTTTTTACCATCTAACATTATGTTGTTTACTAATTTTGTAACAACTTTGCTGTTATACATTGGATCTGGTAAAACGTCTCTTTTTGCTATAAATCCTCTTCTTGGCACTATTCTTCACTCCTTTTCTATTAAGATATTAGTTTTTACTAATTCTAACGTGATATTTAAACAAATATCAAAGTTACTCTGGAAAGTTTTCTTTCCCGCATAGTGCTTAATAATCTATTCTAAATTTAAGTACCTTAAGTTTAGTAAGAGTACAAGCACTAGTTTTAATTATAATATTATTGTAATTATTGCTTTCTTAATTTAATTACTTATTACTAAGAAAACTACAAAAATTTTTACGATAATATTAAAATTTATGATTTTTAATTAATACAGATTGCTATTTGTTCTAGATTATTTTATTTTTTTGGTTTTTTTGCTCCGTATTTAGAACGTGCTTGCATTCTGTCTTTAACACCTGCTGTATCTAGTGTTCCTCTAATGATATGGTATCTAACACCTGGAAGGTCTTTTACCCTACCACCTCTTATTAATACAACACTGTGTTCTTGTAAGTTATGTCCTATTCCTGGGATATAAGATGTAACTTCATAGCCATTTGATAGTCTAACTCTGGCAACTTTTCTTAATGCTGAGTTTGGCTTTTTAGGTGTAACTGTTTTTACAACTGTACATACTCCTCTTTTTTGTGGAGCTCTATTGTTTGTTAATCTCTTATTTTTTGAGTTCCATCCATGTTGTAGTGCTGGAGATTTTGATTTTGTTACTCCTGTTTGTCTTCCTTTTCTTACTAATTGATTAATTGTTGGCACTTAAATTTCACCTCCTGTTTTAATATTTTTAAAATAATTAAACTGTTACGGAATTGCATATTACATGCAATTTTGTAACAGTTTATATTTTACCATTTTTTGGGCAGGTTGTCAATAAATGTTTTACTTTTTTCTTTACCTTATATGTGTTTTTCCGTATACAACAAGAAAAATTACTTTTAAAAAATCTATGTTAGCCTTTCCGTGCATTTTTGCTACTTTTCTCATAATTTTAATAATAACTATATATTAGTCATCTATAAATTCAAAATCTTTATCATTTTCACTTTGTTCTTTTGTTTTTTCGCTACTTCTTGAAATAGCATTTTTTTCAATTGTATTGTCTGTATTATTAACCACTATCCTATCAAGAAAATCATCATATTTTTTATTTAATCCTTTGGCTAAATTAATTGCATTTTTTACTATTGACTTTCCTTTAAAAGACTTTATGTGTTTAAATGATTTTGGTCCTTTAATTTTTCTTAGTCCTGCTGATATTAATTTTTTTGTAGTTGGTTCTTCTAATCCATAAACTACAAAATCATCTTGTAGTTTTTCTTCTTGTCTTGCGATTCTTTGTAGCATTTTTCTATCAAAATAATTTATTTGTTTATTTGATTTCATACCCTCTAAATTATCTACTATATAGTAAGGTAAGCAGTATTCTAGAGTTCCATTTATTTTATTTATGTATTCTTCTAAGTATTCCTCTCTATTCTCTTCTCTGTTTAAAACTCTAATAATGATTGGATTTAATTTTCTTCTAAGTAAAAAACCTTTTATTGAATTTCCTGATATTCTCTTGCTCATATTTTTCATCCATGAAGTTTTCAATATTTTTTTCCCTGCTGTAATACAATCGCCTAATTCAAAAAATTTGCCCCTATCAGTATTATTATAATATGTGGCTACAGTATTAGATCTTGTTCTTATAGCTATCTTTCTTAATTCTTCTTGTTTTTTCTCACTTTTACTTGAATCTTCTTCTGTTTTTTCTTTATTTGATGTTTCACTTCCTTCTTCTGCATATTCATCCGCTAATTTATTTAACAGTGCTTCTATAAAGGATTCCGTAGGTTCTTCTTGGTTTTCTAATTCTGTTGGTTCTTCTTCGTCTTCTATTTCTATTGGTTCTTCTTCGTCTTCCAATTCTATTGGTTCTTCTTCATCTTCCATATTAGGGATATTAATAAAATCCGGTTCGTTTATATCATTTTCTTTTGCCTTTTCTTCTGCAAGTTTCATTCTTGCCTTTTCTTCGTCTCTTCTTTTATTTTCTTCAATCGCTTCATCCCATGCTTTATTATATTCAGCCTCTTTTTTGGCCTTTTCTTCGGCAAGTTTTATTCTTGCCTTTTCTTCATCTCTTCTTTTATTTTCTTCAATTGCTTCATCCCATGCTTTATTATATTCAGCCTCTTTTTTGGCCTTTTCTTCGGCAATTTTTATTTTTGCTTTTTCTTCGTCTCTTCTTTTATTTTCTTTAATAGCTTCATCCCATGCTCTATTATATACCTTATCTTGTTCTCCTCTATTAATTCTTTCAAAGTCTAATAAGGCTTCTTTATATGCTTGGTTAATAGATTTTATTTGATTATTGATTTCTTCTAATTGTTCTGAAAAAGGATTTTTTAAACTTTCTTTTTTATTTATTAATTCTGCTTTCAATTTTATTATATTGTTTTCTAAAAATTCTTTATATTTACTGTCTTTTACAGCATTTTTTGGTTTTTGTTTTTCTTCTTCAATAAAATTTTTGTATTGTTCTACATAATTTTTGATATTTTCCTCAAGACCAGAAAAAGCTTTTGCTTGAGTTTCTTCTATTTTCTTTTGAAGTTCTATTTTTTTTGTTTGTAATTTTTCTAATTTGGAATCTTTTTGAGCTTTTAAAGATTTTTTTACGTTATCTTTGTATTCCTCTAGTTTTTTTACTTCATTTCTTCTTTCTTCTAAACTTTTATTAAATTCTTTTAATTTTTCTATTTTTTCTTCATCTTGTCTAATTTTTTCCATAAATGGTCTTGATGCTTCTTCAAATTTTGTAACATTATTATAATTTTCAAGTTGTTGGATTTCTAATTCATTAAATCTAATATCTTTTTCTAATTTTTCTATTTCTGATGTCTTATCTTCTATATCTATTTTTTTAATTTTTGTTTGAATATTTCTGTATGAATTTACAAATGTATCAAATTCATTATATTCCATATCTATTACTCCTTTCTAGCATAACTTTTTTAAGTTATGTCACCTATTTATAATTATACAAAAAAAATATAAATTTTTCAATAGTTTTATGTAAATTTATGGTATTTTTTTAAATTTGTAGTTTAATTTTTACAAATTAATTGTGTTTTATGATGTTTTAATGAGACTTTTTACACTATTTTTTTAGCCATTAGACTATAAGAACTAAGAAAAGAATATCCTATAAATATTATATATTCTTTTCTTCTAAATAAAAAACTCCCCAACACATAAAAACATGTTGGGGATAAGAGATTAGTTTTTTATTTTACTGATTATTAAGAATACTGTACAGTGGAGATTTCTCATTAATAGTAATAGTACCTCCATTAGAAAGTGATTCTTTTAATGCATCTAATCCTATAATAAAGTTATAAAACTCTCTTCTTTCTGGTGATGCACTATACGCAGCAGATAATGTTTGAAAATATATTGTTTCACCCTCTGCTTCTGTATTTGCAGCTACTACTTCTGCATCTGAAATTACTTTTCTGACATTTGCATCTGTAGAGCTGCGAATATTTTGGGCTTCTTTTTCTCCATTTGCTTTGTATTCCGCTGCTATTACTTGCCTTTCTGAAATCATCCGCTCATATACTGATGTTTTATTATCATTTGGCAAGTCTAAAAGTTTCATTTCTAAGTTCGTTACATTAATTCCATATTGTGAAATATTTTTGATTTCTTTTAAAATGTTTTTTCCAAGTGTTCCATTTTTACCTGCGATGACATCATCTTGGGAAGTGGAACTTATTACATTTTTCATTGCGTTATAAACAGCAACATCTAATCGTCCCTGTGCAACGCTTTCTGATGCAATAGATTTGTAATATTTTTTTGCATCAGAAACTCTCCATGTTACATAGCAGTTTGCAATCATATTCTTTTTATCAGAAGTAATTACCTCTGATTCATGAACGTCATATATCTGCTCTCCGATATATATTTTTTTTACTTTTTGAATAATTGGAATTTTAAAAAATATTCCAGGTTCTTCTTTCACTGCTATAATCTGTCCAAACTGCATGACTAGAGCATTTTGGTTTTCCTTATTATAAGATATGCAATTACTTCCTATCATTATTATCAAAAAAGCGGTTACTGCAATTATGATTGTTTTTATATTTTTTTTCATCTTACAATCCTCCTATTTGTTTGATTTTGACTCTGTCTCTGATTCTGACTTTGAATTTGCTTCTGTATTGTTCTGCGAAGAATCTGTAACATTTTTTTCTAATGTTTCATTTCCTTTGATATAAACAATTTTTGAATCTTCACCAATTATAATCTCCATATTTGGTAAGATTTCCTCCAAAGCTTCATAGTAGAGTCTTTCTTTTACAGTATCTGGATTTTTTTCATATTCCGTATATAAAGCTTCAAATTCGGCCACTTCTTCTTGTGCCTGGTTAATACGTTCCGTCTTGCTAGCATTTGCAGATTGTTTAATCTTTTCCGCCTCTGCTTCTGCTGCAGGAATTTTTGTATTTTTATATTCATTTGCTTTATTAACTACTGTATCCGCGTTCTGCTTGGCATTTTCAACATCTTTAAATGCTGTTGCTACTTCAGCAGTTGGCGGTTCTGAGTCTTGGATTGTGACGTTTGAAACAGTTAAACCTGTACTGTGTTTTTCAAGTTCTGCTACAATCTCATCAAAAACTTTAGATTCTATTTCAGGTTTTCCTGTAGTCATGACTGAATCCACATCATATTGTCCAACAGTATTTCGTATAGCAGACATAGAAATATCTTTCAGCAATGCTTCTGGATTGCTTGTTCCATAGCAATACTGTATTGGATCGGATATTCTATATTCAACATAGAAGTCTATGTTGACGAAGTTAATATCAGATGTAATCATTAAGCTATCAGCTTCTTCTGATGCATTATCTTCTTCATTATACCCGATAGCCATTCCTTTTGTAGTCGCATCATATATATGCTTCTGACTTAGAAATGGCACTTTAAAATGCATCCCTGGTCCATCAATCATGGTTGTTTTTCCCATTAATGATGTAAACCCAATGTCTTGCTCGTTTGTAAAGTAGATACTTGTAAATAATGCAATTATTAATGTAATTGCACCAATTCCTCCATAAAAAAATGGTCTTAGTTCTAATATTTTTTTAATTCTTTCTTCTGCTTCCCAAGAAATGTTTTCGTTTTTGGAATGATTCCGAATAATTGTGAAAACAGTCATTGTTAGTATTAAAAGTACTAATAAAATTTTGATAATAATCATATTTTTTCCTTTCTTATCTTATAAAATCTAGTTTACAGTTGCAAAATAAATCACTAACCCTCCTTTTTATAAATTTGAGTAAAACTCTATGTAGGTAATTATATCATACAACTTTACATAATTCAATACTTTTGTTATTTTTACTTACAAAAAATTATTGATTAATAAAAGCGATATATGTATAGGATATTTATTACATATATCGCTTAGTACTAGTATCATATCTAGTAGAATTGAAATTGTTAATTATTTTAAATTATCTATTTAATTCAAGTATTTGCAAATTTTCTTTTAAAAAATTTTCTAAACTTCTCTCAGCCATTTTTTCATATCTTTTTCTTTTATCCCTGACTTTTTCGCCTTCTAATTCAGGAAGTATTCCAAAATTTGCATTCATTGGTTGGAATTTGGAATTAGGTGTGGATATATATTTAGCTAGACTTCCTATTACTGTATTTTCTGGGAATATTATTTTTTGAGAGTTATTTTCTGATATTATTCCTTTTTTATTTGCATTGATTATGTTTCTGTTTTCATTATTAATGTTGTTTTCGTTTTGAATAACTTCTTTTTTATTTTCAATATTGTCATTTTTGTTCTCATTAATGTAGTTTTTATTCTGATTGGCTCCTGGTTTGTTTATATAAATTTGTTTTCTATTAATTTTATTAAATTCATTGACTGCATTAAGTCCTGCAACCATCCCTGATGAAATTGATTCTACATATCCTTCTACACCTGTGATTTGTCCTGCAAAATATATTGGTTGCTTTGATTCTTTCAATCTATATGTTTCATCTAACAATTCTGTTGAGTTTATATATGTGTTTCTGTGCATTACTCCATATTTTATAAATTCTGCATTTTCTAATCCTGGTAACATTCCAAATACTCTTTTTTGTTCTCCAAATTTTAAGTTTGTTTGAAATCCTACTAGATTATATATGCTTGCTTGTTTGTCATCTTGTCTTAGTTGTACTATTGCATATGGTCTTTTCCCTGTTCTTGGGTCATCAAATCCTACTGGTTTTAGTGGCCCAAATCTTAGTGTGTCTATTCCTCTTTTGGCCATTATTTCTATTGGCATACATCCTTCAAATATTTCTTTCTTTTCAAAATTGTGTAATGTTACTACTTCTGCATTTACTAATTCTTTTACAAAGTTTTCATATTCTTCTTTGTTCATTGGTAGATTGATATAGCTTTGTTCGTCTTTGCTTTGCTTGTTTAATCTTTCTTTCCATTCTTCAATTGTTTCTTCTTTCTTTTTTTCTTCTGAATATCTGTCTCCGTAAAATGCAATCGAAAAATCTATACTTTCTTTTGTTACTATTGGTGCTGCTGCATCATAGAAGTATAGTTTGTCTTGTCCTGTTAATTCTTTTATTTCTTTTGATAATGAATCAGACGTTAATGGTCCTGTTGCAATTATTGTAATTGCATCTTTGCATAGGTCTTCTAAGTGGATTTTCTCTCCTATTTCTTCTTCTATTATTTCTATTAGTTCATTTTTTCTTATTGCATCTGTGACTTTTTGTGAAAATATTTCACGGTCTACTGCTAGTGCTTGTCCTGCTGGTACTTTTGTTTCATCTGCTGTTTTGATTAATAATGAATCTAGTCTTCTTAGTTCTTCTTTAAGGAGTCCACAGGCATTTGTTAGTAGATTTGATTTGAATGAATTACTGCAAACTATTTCTGCTAGATTTGGGTTGTTATGTGCTGGGGAATATTTTTTTGGTTTCATTTCATATAGTTTTACTTTTATTCCTCTTTTAGCTATTTGATATGCCGCTTCTGTTCCTGCTAATCCTCCACCTATAATGTTTATATGGTTTTCCATTATCTTTCCGCTCCTTTATCTGTTTCTGATATATCCATATTATATTTTTGTAATTTTTTTCTTCTTTCATTCTGTTTTCTTTTGGCTTCTTCTAGTAGATTTGATATTTGTGCAAATTCATATTGTTTTATATTATAATCTTTTTTATATCCTTTCTCTTTAAATCCGAAATCTTCTATCTTTATTACTATGTATGTTTCTAAAATTTTACCTACTAAATTTTTCTTTCTTGTTAAATATTCTATCTTAGTTTCTCCTTCTTGTCTTTCCAAATTATAATATTGTTCTAATAGTGTTGCTATTTTTTCGTCTAATTCTCTTTCCCATTTTTCATCATTTCTTTTTTCAAATTTTTCAAAATTATTCATATTTGTTTTAAAAACCTTTCATTTTAACTTTTATATTTTCCTTTGAAAAAACATAATAATATCTACTTTCTTGTTGTAATTTGCATATATTTAGCCATTTACTTGTATCTAATTAAATAACTGCATAATATCTTCTTTAGACATTTTATTTACAAAAGTAACTGAAGTATCAAGCATATTATCTGCTAATTTTGCTTTTCTTTCTTGGAGTTCATAAATTTTTTCTTCAATTGAGTTCTTTGTAATTAGTTTATATACTTGCACATTATTTCTTTGCCCTATACGATATGCTCTGTCTGTTGCTTGATTTTCTGCAGATAAGTTCCACCATGGGTCGTAGTGTATTACCATATCGGCACCTGTAAGATTAAGTCCTGTTCCTCCTGCTTTTAATGATATTAAAAATATTTTTACGTCATCATTTTCATTGAATTCATCTACCATTTTTATTCTGTCATCAACTTTTGTTGCTCCTGTTAATTTAAAATATTTAATTTTTCTGTTCTTTAGTTTTTCTTCTATGATGTCAAACATTGATGTATATGTAGAAAATAGTAAAATCTTGTGTCCTGATGCAATTCCATCTTCTATAATTTCCATGCATTGTTCTAATTTGCTACACATTCCTGAATAGTTGCTTATAAATAACTTTGGGTGGCAACAAATTTGTCTTAGTCTTGTTAGTGCTGCTAATATTTTTATTTGACTTTTCTCAAATCCATTTGCATTTATTTCATCTGCTACTTCTTGTTTTGCTTGTGCCAAATATGATAAATATATTTCTTCTTGTTCTTCTGTCATTTCATTATTTAAAACTGTTATTGTTTTTTCTGGTAGTTCTGTTAACACTTCTTTTTTTGTTCTTCTTAATACAAATGGTTCTATTAGCATTTTTAATTTATTCATTGCATTTTCATCTTGTTCTTTTACAATTGGTATTTCATAAGTGTTTTTGAATTCTTTATATCCAAATAAATATCCTGGCATTATAAAATCAAATATTGACCATAATTCTGCAAGTGAATTTTCTATCGGTGTTCCTGTTAATGCTAATCTTGTTTCTGCTTTTATGCTTTTTATTACTTTTGCATTTTTTGTGTTACTGTTTTTTAGATATTGTGCTTCATCTGCAATTGCAAATTTAAAAGTATAATTTAATTCTTTATAACTTTCTATATCTCTTTTAAGTAAATCATATGATGTTATAATCAAATCGTAATCATTTAAATTTTTTATTTGTTCTTCTCTTTCTTTTGCGTTTCCTCTTATAATACCTAATTTTAATGTTGGAGCAAATTTTTTTGCTTCATTAAGCCAATTTAGAGTTAATGAACTTGGAGATATAACTATACTTGTTTTTCTATTGTTTTCTTCTTTGCTATTTTTGTATTTTAAAATTATTGCTAAAATTTGTATAGTTTTTCCTAGTCCCATGTCGTCTGCAAGTATTCCCCCAAAATGATAAAAATCAAGAACTGAAAGCCATCTGAAACCTATTTTTTGATAATAACGTAACTCTGCATTTAAATTTTCTGGTAATGTAATATTATCATCTTGTACTTCTTTGTTTAAGTTTGTTACGATGTTTTTATATTCATTATTTTTTATTATTTCTGTTCCTTTTAGTCCTTTTAATAATTCATTTAGATATAAAGAACGATTAACAGGTAGTCTAACTTCTCCTTCTTCTATTTGTTTATAATCAATATTCATACCTGTAACTAATTTATCTATGAATTCTACTTCTTTATTATTTTCTAAACTTAAGAAACTACCGTCTTTTAATCTGTGATATTTTTTCTTTAACTTATATTTTGACATTATATCTTTTAATTCTTTTATGTCTATATTTATCTTTTTTAAATCTACTGATAATAGGTCATTTTCTACTTTTATTCCTAATGATCCTATCTTTGGTTTTGTTATTTCTTTTGTTTTAAAATTATCTGTTACCATTACTTCAAATTTTTGCATGTAATATGATATATCTTGTGTTAAAAAATCGTATATTTTATCATTATCTGGAAGTATTAATCTTAAATTTTTAACATCAAACATAAATCCTGATCTTTTGAATATATTTAATGCTTTTGCCTCTTCAAGTATATTTCGTGGTATGCTGATTTTTTGTTCTTCATTTAATGGATTTATTTCATTTTCCCCATAACAAAATCTTATTTCTGCAACTAAATAATCTTTTTCGTCAAAGTCTAAGAATACTTTTGTAATTAATTCTTTTGGTTTATATTCTTCTATTTCTTCATTATTTATATTTTTTAAATTTATTGAATTTTTTACTCTTGGTATAACTATAGAAAATAATAATTTTAGATCTTCTTTTGTAAGATATACTTCTGTTAGATAGTTCTCTTTAAATATTTTAATTAATTTCATAGTTGATTCTTCAAATTCTTTATTTAATTTATATAATTTATTTTCCCATAGTATATATTGATAATCTTTGCCTTTTAAAAATATTATTTCATATAAGTTAACATTCGGAACAATTTCATATTCTTCGTTAGCTGTTTTATTTAAGATAAATTCTATTTTAGGATTTTTTTCAATAAATTGCACTTGTTCCTGTTTTGTATCAATTTGAAATTCTATTTTCTTTTCTTTCATAATAGTAAAGAACTCGTCTAATCCTGTGTTTCCAAGCATAATGCTGTTTTCACTTAATGCTTTTCCATAATATCTATAGTTACTATTGGAATTTGAATTTGCATATTTAATAATCTCTGAATATTTTAGTACAAATTCTAATAAATCTTGCATGTTGTCTTTAAATATTTCTTTTGTGTGTATAAATTGTAATTTATCTCCATATTTATAAAATTCTTTATTCATCATTCTATCATAGAATTCTGTTAAACTTTTTATTTTATATAGTCTTTTGTTTCCTATCTTGAATTCAACTTTTAGGTCTTTATTAAATCTATTATATATTAATTTTGGTTCTAGTATTATTGTTCCTTTATCTTTTCCTAGCTTTATCTCTTCTCCGTCTATTTGATCTATTTCTTCATTGTAGAAAGTGTTTACTATTTGCTTAAAATTTGTGTATCTAACATTATGATTGCTTTGTTTTTCTACTTTATCTTTAATAATCATATCTTCTAATTGCATTACTGTTGCCAAAGTATGTTTACAAACTCCATATGTTCTTTCATAATCTGGACATGTACATGTTATATCATCTATCTCTCCATCTTTAGCTGATATATATGTATGATAAGTTTCATTTCCAAAAACATTTGCAGAAACTTCAAAGTTTCTGCTATTCTCATATTCTACTTTTTCAATTTTTACTTTTTCTTCTTCTTTATATCTTCTTGCTTTTTTTATCCTTTCTGTTCCAGCATCAATTGTGAGATTTGTCATGATATCTTTACTAATTAACATTATGTTTTTCTCCTCTTTATAATAATGTTTCTCTTTTTTTCAGGTAATTATTATATTATATGTATCTAAAAAATTCAATAATTAATTAAAATTTTAGATAAATAATCTATAAATTCGGTTACTGTTCAGGCAATTCTGTCACTCTTACACCTGACTTTAAATGACAATACAAAACTTTACAAAATTGTGCAATAATGGGAATAACATTTTAAAAGGGTGATTTTATGATTAAAGAAAAAAGGAAGCAAAAAAAATATACTCAAGAAAAAATGTCCCAACTATTAGGAATAAGTTTGAGACAATATGTGCGTATAGATAATGAAGAAGATTTACCACGTAGAGATGTTTTAAAAAATTTAATTACAGAATTGGACCTTACAAATGAAGAGATAGGAGCATATATTAGAAAAATGTCACAGGATATAGTGTGAGTATAGCAAAAATAAAACCCTCCTCAAAAGTCCCCTTTTTAAGAAAGATTTAATTTTTATTTTCACATAAATTTTTTTCTTTTTTATAATATTTAGCAATTAATTCGTCAAGTTCAACACTTAATTTATAGATTTCTTCATAATCAGCATTATTTTCAATGCTTTCATTTAATTTGTCTCTTAATTTACATATTTCTTCATTTAACATATTA
>CALXSO010000130.1 GCA_944391155.1 uncultured Clostridia bacterium | reverse complement strand
AATCTTTATGTAACTTTTATATATTTTCAGCTATGTATAACAGAAAGGATGTTTTATGAGTATAATATATGTTATAATTTCTTCTTTAGGAACAATATCCTTTATAGTTTCTTGTTTTAAACGATATAAAAATGATATTGTAAACGATTATTATTATATGGCTATCGCTTTTTGTTTATTCTCAATTTCATCATCTATAATCCAAAATGTTGATAGCTCTATAATATCTGCAATTATTACTTTTTTTTACACTTATAAATATGAGAGACTTATAAAAAAAGTACGGAAATAACCGTACTTTTTTATTGTATAACAATATGAAATTTTAAGTTACGCATACTTAAAATGAAAATAAATGTCTAAGATTTTATTTTCAAAAGAAAAATTTACTTTTATTTTGGCTATATATGGATTATTACTATTCATACTAAATTTTATAGAGTAGACCCTGAGTGAGGTTCGATACCTTTCTTATATTTAAATTATACTTCCATAATAATTGGTATTATCATTGGATTTCTTTTTGTTTTCATGAAAATATAGTCTTTTAAGTTTTCTCTAACTGTTGATTTTATTGTTGCCCAGTCACGAATTTCTCTTTCTTCACACTTTCTAATTTCATGTCTTACTACTGATTTTACATCATCCATTAATGTTTCTGATTCTTTTACATATACAAATCCTCTTGAAATTACATCTGGTCCTGCTACTACTTGTCCTGAGTTTGAGTCCATTGTTAGTACTATTATAATTAATCCATCTTGTGATAGATGTTGCCTATCTCTTAGTACTACATTTCCGACATCTCCTATTCCTAGTCCATCTACTAGTACTCTTCCACTTGGAACTGAACCACTGAATTTAGCTTCGTCTTCATCCATTTCAAGAACTCGTCCATTTGACATTAATATTATATTTTTTTGTTCTATTCCCATACTTGCTGCTGTTTCTGCATGTGCCATTAGTTGTCTATATTCTCCATGTACTGGTATGAAGTATTTTGGTTTTGCAAGTGCTATCATTAATTTTTGTTCTTCTTGGCAGGCATGTCCTGATACGTGAACATCTGCTAAAGCACTATATACTACTTCTGCTCCTATTTGCATTAAGTCATCTATTACTTTTGATACGAATTTTTCATTTCCTGGTATTGGGTTTGCAGATATTATTACTAAATCGTTTTGTGTTATTTTTACTTTTCTGTGGTCTCCTGCTGCCATTCTTGTTAGTGCTGACATTGGTTCTCCTTGACTTCCTGTTGTTATTATAACTAGTTGTTCATCATTATATGTTCCTATCATATCTATGTCAATAAATAGATCTTCTGGACATTCTATATATCCTAATTCTCTTGCTGTTGTTATCATATTTATCATACTTCTACCACATACTGCAATTTTTCTTCCATATTTTACTGCTGCATTAACTATTTGTTGAACTCTGTGCACATTTGACGCAAATGTTGCTACTACTATTCTTTTTGTACAGTGAATAAATAATTTATCAAATACTTCTCCTACTGAACTTTCAGACATTGTAAATCCTTTTCTTTCAGCATTTGTACTATCTGACATTAGTGCTAATATTCCTTGATTTCCAAGTTCTGCTATTCTTCCTAAGTCCATCATTTTTCCATCTATTGGTGTGTAGTCCATTTTAAAGTCCCCTGTGTGAAGTATTGTACCTACTGGTGTTGTTATTGCAAGTATTACTGAATCCGGTATACTATGTGTACTTCTTATAAATTCAACTTTGAAATTTTTTCCAAATGTTAATGTTTGTCCTTGTGCTACTTCTACTAGTTTTGTACTTCTTAGTAATTTATGCTCTTCTAATTTATTTTTTATTAATCCTACTGCAAGTCTTGGTGCATATATTGGTATATTTATTTGTTTTAATAAATATGGTATTCCTCCTATATGATCTTCGTGTCCATGTGTTATTATTAATCCCTTTATTTTTTCTTGATTTTTTACTAAATATGAAATGTCTGGTATTACTAAGTCTATTCCTAGCATATCGTCCTCTGGGAATGATAGTCCACAGTCTACCACTATTATTTCATCTTCATATTCAAATGCTGTTATGTTTTTTCCTACCTCATGAAGTCCTCCTAATGGGATTATTTTTAGTTTTGACTTTTTAAATATTCCTTTTTCCTTAATGTTTTTCCTTTTTTCTCCATTTAAAGTATTTTTACTTTCTTCTTCTTTCAAATTTTTCTTTGTTGATGATTTTTTTCTTGTTATTTTTTCTCCTTTTTGCATTTTTTCGTCCTTTGAATAATTTGTTTTTCTTCCTTTTGTTGTTTTTTTACTATCCAAAATTTCAATTTTTTCATTATTCTCAGATTTCATGTTAATTCTTTTTGATTTTTTTATGAAATTTGTTTTGTTTTTACCTTTTTCTTTGTTATTTTTTAATAATGTTTTTCTTTCTTCTTGTTCTTTGCTATTTTCTTGTGACATAATATTCCTCCCTTATTTTATATTGATTTTTCTTCTAAATAAGCTCGGAAATATAAAGCTTGTGATCTAATTTTGCACTAAATAAAATATTTTGCTTGTATAAGTTTTTAATTTTTCTTCCTTATACAAGTTCATAAATATTTTTTGCACTGCTTTAAAATATTTAGCTGGATAAAACTAAATATTTTAATAAATTATATAATTAATTCTATATTTTTATTTTTTATTTTTTGTTTCTTTTGTATAAAAATCTCTTCTCATAATTATTTTTTTAATTCCGATCATTTTACATAACTTTTTATATAATTTACAAATTAAATCTTTTTCACTTTAGTATATCCTTTGATATACATTATTTCCGTTTCTTATTAGGTTATTATAAAATCTCTTTTTTGCTTAATCGCAAATATTGATTAGGATTATATCACATTATAGCTGAAATGTCAAATAAGCAAGCATTGATTTGCTTGCTTATTATAACTATGAGTTACAATTCAGTGTAGTATAAATGTAAACCGACTGAATTGTACTTGATTAATTTTTAAGTATTTTATTCTGCTGGATAAACACTAACTTGTTTTTTATCTCTTCCTTTTCTTTCAAATTTAACATTTCCACTTATTAATGCATATAGTGTGTCATCGCTACCTTTTCCTACATTATTTCCTGGATGTATTTTTGTTCCTCTTTGTCTTACCAAAATGTTACCTGCAGAAACGAATTGTCCATCTCCTCTTTTAACTCCAAGACGTTTTGATTCACTCTCTCTACCGTTGTGACTACTACCTTGACCTTTTTTATGAGCCATTAAATCTCACTCCTTTCAGTTCTTTTTATGCTTATTTATTATTTTATGCTTCTACTTTTTCTGTAGCTTTTTCAGCTTTTTTAGTAGCAGCTGTTATTATATTCATAATTTCTACCTTAGTATATGGTTGTCTATGTCCTTGTGTTCTTCTGTAGTTCTTTTTAGCCTTCATCTTAAATACTATGATTTTTTTACCTTTACCATGAGAAACTACTTTTCCTTCTACTTTTACACCTTTTACATATGGTGTACCTATTTGTACTTTTCCATCATCTGATACTAGAATAACTTTGTCAAATGTTATTTTTT
>CALXSO010000129.1 GCA_944391155.1 uncultured Clostridia bacterium | reverse complement strand
TTACTTAGACTTTCTATAGAGTATGATTATTGGCTTTTTTATTTTTAATTATATTAATTTGATTTTTTCTTTTTTAGTGTAATAAAAACTAGCCAAGAACTAGTACACTAATTCTTGGCTGGTTTTTATTATGAAAGTGTTGCTGGCTTAGGATTATTGTAAATTTTCCTTATAATCCTATTTGTAGTCTTGTCTACAATAACTGCGACTACACCAGGTTGCAGAAAAGCTGTATATTCAGGATACCTCTTTCCTATCTCCTTTCCTGATAAGAATAAGTCATCCTCGTTGCTATACGGCTTTCTGTAGTCTCCTGACCCTTTCATAATTAATTTTTTCATGTTGTTTCCTCCTGTCATCTTTATGTATGGCTTTTGCCTACATTTTAATTATACTACCATTTACATAATTTTTCAAGTTTCCATTTTTTACCTTTTTTTACTTTCTTATTTTCTTTTTTATAATTTTTAATTATCTATTTTTTATATTTGTACAAATTTTTAAATATTGTTTTACTCTTATACTTACTTACATTTTATTATATTGCTTTATACACACTAATATGTATTATCAATAAAATTTTATTTTCATTTGAATTTAGATTCAGCATGAGTTGATAAGATTTATATTTAAGTATCATTAACAATATTTTTACCTTTCATTTCTGTGAAAAAAATAAACTGTCCGAAAGGTTGATATATAAATATTTTTGCTACTTTTTTAGCAAAAATATTTATATATCATTCTTTCGGACTTCCCTACAAAATTAATTCTAATTATAACCAATGTTTTTTATTTCTTAAATTTAACAAAGTCTTCCACTTGCATTTTTCCTGCTCTTGTGATTAGATTGTTTCCGTATTTTTCTTTTAATTTATCTATTGTTTCATCTAGTCTTTTTTGTTTTTCTTTGTTTTCTTTGTTTTTATTTGTATTTTCTAAATTATCAAATAATGATATTTGTTCTTGCCTTTTTTCTTTATCTGTTAAATTATCTACTCTTAATCCTATTAGCCTTATTGGTGTTCCTTTTCTGTACATTTCTTGTAATATTTGTTTTGCTACTGTATATATTTCTTTGGTGCTTGCAGTTGGCTCTGGTAATTTTTTTTGATGTGATGTGTCTAAAAAGTTTTTCGTTCTTAGTTGAACATTTACTACATTTGCATACATTTTTTCTTTTCTTAGTCTATATGCTACTTGATCTGATATGCTTAGGAGTATTTCTTGTAATTTTTCTATTTCTGATATATCTTGTGGTAATGTTATTGAATTTCCTATTCCTTTTGGCTTTTCTGGTTTGTATTTTACTTCTGAGTTGTCTATTCCATTAGCATATTCCCACATCATTGTTCCATGTTTTCCGAATTTTTTTGATAGTGTTTCTTTATTTGTTTGTGCTAGGTCTCCTATTGTTTTTATTTGCATATTGTATAGTTTTGGAACTGTTTTTTTTCCTAACATAAATAATTCTGATATTGGTAATGGCCACATTTTTGTTGGTATTTCTTCTTCCCATAGTGTATGAACTCTATCTGGCTTTGTAAAGTCTGATGCCATTTTAGCGAGTAATTTATTGTGTGCTACTCCTACATTTACTGTAAATCCTAATTCTTCTTTTACTCTTTTATTTATTTCTTTTCCTTTATTTAATAATGTATCGTTCATTAGATAATGTGTCATATCCAAAAAACATTCATCTATACTAAATCTTTCTATTTTGTCAGTGTATTCTAGTAATAATTTATATAGCTTGTTTGAATTTTCTTTGTATATTTGAAAATTTGATGAAAATATTTGTAGTCCAGGACATTTCATTTTTGCTTGATATATTGTGTCTGCTGTTTTTATCCCACATTCTTTTGCTTTCATGCTTTTTGCAAGTACTATTCCTGATCTTTTACTTTCATCACCACCTATTATGGCTGGTATTTCTCTTATATCTATTTTACTTCCCTTTTTTAACATATCTATGGCTGTCCAGCTTAGAAATGCATTATTTACATCTACGTGTAATATTTGACGTTTCATATTATCACCAGTTTTATTATAGAATTTTTGTTTGTTTTTGTCAATTCTTGATTTTTTTGTACATAATGTCTTAATTGTAACAATAAAACAGGGTATGTTAATATTGAAGTGAACCCGAAATGTTGAACATTTTTTGATTAGGTTCTTAGCTACTAAGGAGTGAACTTTGTATTGCATAGGGCTCGTTCCTTTTAATTTCCATTTATTTTTCTTTTTTGTGCCATATATGCAAATTTTGCAATTATATTTGTTGGTATTATTTTAGCTCCTAATTTGGCTATTTTTACGTCTATCCCTGGTACGATGTAAAATTTTCCTTTTTCAAATTTTTTTATTGCATATTTTGCAACACTCATACTATTTGCTTCTCTTAAATTAAATTTTACATTTGCTACTTTATTAAAATTTGTTTCTACTGGACCTGGACAGAGTATGCTTATTTGAACTTTTGATTTTTCTTTTTTTAGTTCTTCTCTTATTGCTTCAGAAAGTCTTACTACATAATTTTTGCTTGCATAATATGTTGCCATTAGTGGTCCTGGCATGAATCCTGCGATTGATGCTACATTTAATATTTTACCTTGATTTTTTGCTTTCATATATATTAAGTATAATTTTGTTAGTATATGATATGCTATTATGTCTGTTTCTATCATTTTTATTTCTTTATTTAAATCTGTTTTGGTAAAATTTCCACAGTCTCCGAATCCTGCATTGTTTATTAGTATGTCTATATCTTTTACTTGTTTGTGCAATTCTTTGCAATTTTCTTCTGAACTTAAGTCCATAGATATTGTTTCTATTTCTGTTATTTTTTCTAATTCTCTTTTTGTTTCTTCTAGCTTTTCTTTGTCTCTTGCTACTATTGTTAGTGTATATCCTTTTTGGGCTAATATTCGAGCCATATCTTTTCCAATTCCTGATGATGCTCCTGTTATTAATACTTTCATATT
Source organism: uncultured Clostridia bacterium (assembly GCA_944391155.1). Taxonomy (GTDB): domain Bacteria; phylum Bacillota; class Clostridia; order TANB77; family CAG-508; genus CAG-269. Next base: position 2,929 of record CALXSO010000129.1, on the reverse strand, counting down.
TATCTCCAATTTCTAAAAGTAAACGATTTTCTCGTTTCTTTATTTTTTATTAAATATTATACCTACCATATGTACAATTTCAGTAGATTTATTGTTTGCAATATTTTTACCTAGTGCTTTTCCTCCAACTGTAACTGCTGAAACTAATGCACTTAGTAGGAATTGAAGGTCAAAACTTAATCCAAATTGTGATGTTATTTTAACAGAAATCAATGCACTTATTGCACCACTTAGTACCCCACATATGTCTCCTATAACATCTGCACATATATTTGCAACTCTTGGAGCGTTTCTTATTAATTTTATAGAACTTTTTGAGCCTTTTATTTTCTTGGTTGCTTTTGCATGGAATTCGTTTTCATCTGCTACGGTTACCGCTACTCCTACAATATCAAATATTATACCTACTGCTATTACAGCTACTAAAATTAGGATTGCTGGTATTAGACTAAGGTTTGAAACTCCATTTGTAGATATATATGAAAATACCATTGATAAAATAAATGTCATTATAAATACTTCTATAAACCATTTTATATTTTCGTTTTCTTTTTTTTCTTTTTCTTTTCTTTTTTTGTTTTCTTGTAGTTTTTCTTTTACTTCTTTGATTTCTTGGTCATTTTCTTTTTCTGTTTTTGCTCTTTCTTGCATAGTTGCTTTTTTTAATTCTTTTTTTGCTTTTTTTGATTCTTGCTTTTCACTCGGTTTTGCTTTTTCTTTTTTGCTTTTCATTTTGTTTTACTTTCCTTGTATCAATATATTTAGGTTTTTATTTGGATTTACCTATAAACCTATATATGTTTTATTTTATACTTATGCTTTTTTATTTGAATTTTTTTGAATTTATTATTTTAGTTTTTATTCTGTTTTTTTTCAGTTTTCATTTCAGTTTTTATTTCAATTTTTTATTTTAGTTTTCATTTCAGTTTTTTATTTTAGTTTTCATTTCTGTTTTTTATTTTAGTTTTCATTTTAGTTTTTTATTTTAGTTTTCATTTCAGTTTTTTATTTTAGTTTTCATTTCAGTTTTTTATTTTAGTTTTCATTTCAGTTTTTTATTTTAATTTTCATTTCAGTTTTTTATTTTAGTTTTCATTTCAGTTTTTTATTTTAGTTTTCATTTCAGTTTTTATTTCAATTTCTTATTTGAATTTTTCATTTAGAGTTTTTTAAGTTTTTGTAAAAATTTTTTCAGAACTTTTTAAATAGAAATATATTATTTAGCCTTAGATCTAATTTTTTAAACTCTAAAAAAAATAACTTTGAGAAATGTCCTAAATTTTCATTTTACGAACTTTAAGGAACGTCCCCAATGTCATTAAGTTAAGGTTAAATGTGGTTGTGGCTTATGTATTAAAATTTTCTTCTATTTGATTTTGTGTAAATCTACTCTTCATAACTGTATACTATTATATCTACCTTTTTAATAAAAATGCTTTGATGTTTCAAATTTGTAGGTGCTTTATTGATATCGTCTTTAACTTTACGACTTCTTAGATTAATAAAGTTGTTATAGTCTTTATAAATTTTATTATTTACTATTTTTGCCAAGTTGTGGAACGGATTTTAATAGATATGTCATAACAATTTAGCATTAACTTAATGACATTGGGGACGTTCCTTTAGTTCATGTTAGATGGTAAAAGCCTAAGTAAATTTTACAGTTTAGGTCTGGTCGAATTTCTCTATTTTCCGCTTAGCATTACTGCTATAGCCGTTTCCATTTAAGGAAAATATCTATTTACATAGATACCAGATTGCCACTTAAATCTGTACCTTAATCCCTAGACTTTTATGCTTAATTATATTAAGCAAACATTCTAGAAGTTTTCCTTGACATACTTTTATAAGTTTATTAGTCTTTTTTGCAAATATAGTTTCATAGTTTTAAATAATATTGATTTGGCCAAATCAAATATTATCTATATGTAACTAATCCCAATATATTCACTCGAGACAGGCTACTCTATGTGTTTTGTGTCTTGGCACTCAACATAGGTTATACTTAAATTTTCTGTATAAAGTTTCATATACTCCAATCTAAGCCTCCGCGAAACCAGGGGCTCATATGTATGCCATTACATACTACCCTAATCTCTTACTTCCTGGATACACACAAAACTGGCATTTCGCGCACAAACAAGAAACTTCAACGATACGCCCTTTAGTGGATTTTTAGCCCCACCCTCATAAACTTAAGTACGACTAGAATAATGCACCATCGATATATATTATACTTGTTTTTTGTTTTTATTCCAAATTTTGTGTGTATTTGTTTTTGTCTTTCCTAGTTTTCTTTTTTTCTATTTTTCGTTTTTTCTTTTGTTTTCTTAGTTTTTTTTTCAATTTTTCTTTTTTTCTCTTTTTTTCTAAACTGTTAAGATTATGTGTTCTTTACTTTAACTAGATAAAACTGTATTTAGATCTTTAATGTTTTATTTTTATATAAAATTAAGTCATAAATTTTTTATATTTTATGACTTGTTTTTTCTTGTTATCTTATTACTTAAGTATTTTTTCTTAATTTCTTTATTTCTTAGTTACTTTGTTTCTTAATTGCTTTATTTCTTAATTGCTTTATTTCTTAGTTTCTTTATTTCTTAGTGCTTTGTTTCTTAGTTGCTTTGTTTCTTAGTTGCCTTATTTCTTAGTTGCCTTATTTCTTAATTACTTTATTTTTTATTATTTTATTATTTTATTTTTTATTGCTTCATATATTTCTTCGTGAATATCTTCTATTGTTCTTATCTTTCCGTCTTTTACACATTTTATTTCTTTCCAATTGTATTTTTTTGATAATTTTCATGCTTCTTCATATGCATCTTTCATATGCTCTGGATTTCTTTCATGAATATCTTTCTTCTCTTCTTTTGTTATTTTATTTTTTCTGTTTTCCATTAGTTTTAGTGCGTATTCTGTTGGCATATTT
>CALXSO010000128.1 GCA_944391155.1 uncultured Clostridia bacterium | reverse complement strand
CTGCTGCATGGAAAATATAGTCTACGCCATACATTGCATTTTTAACACTTTGTAAATCTCTAACATCTCCTATATAGAATTTAATTTTGTCATTTTGATATTCTTTTCTCATATCATCTTGCTTCTTTTCGTCACGAGAAAATATTCTTATCTCCTTAATATCTGTATTTAAAAATCTGTTTAATACTGCATGTCCAAATGAACCAGTACCTCCTGTTATCATTAAAACCTTGTCTTTAAACATTTTCTTTTTCTCCTTTCATTTCTTTATATGAATTTTCTAATATTTTAACAGACATCTCTGTTGTTAAATTTTTTTCTAAATATTCTCTACCATTTTTTCCCAGTTCAATCCTTTCATCTTTATTTTCTATTAAATAATCTAGCTTTTCTTTGTATGCATCTATCTCATTCGATTCTGACCATAGGCCTGATTTTGTTTCGTTTTCTATAAAATCTTTATAGTCTGTATTTTTATCTGTTGCTGCCATAATTGGTATTCCATATTTAAAATATGATAGAGTTCTTGATGGTATATTAGGAATTGTAAATCTATAATCTAAAAATACCAAACCTATATCAACTTCTTTTAATATTTCTTCATATTCATTTCTTGGAATATATTCTTTTATAATTGAATTTTTAATGTTATTTTCTTTTATAAAATCATGTATTTTTTGACTCTCTGTTCCTTTCCCTAATAATATGAAATAAATTCTATTATCATCTTTATATTCTTTTAGAACTTTTATCAAAAATTCAATTCCTTGTGGTTTTCCAAAATTCCCTCCATATATAGCTAAAACTTTGTTTTTATCTATTCTGAATTTTTCTTTTAACTTTTGCCTCTCATCCTTTTTTTCTATTGATTCCTTCACTTTTAATGTATTTGGAAATAATTCTAATTTATCACTTTTTAAAAATTTATTGTGACTAATTAAATAATCTATATTTCCTTTTGACATACATCCTATTCTTGTTGCAGTTTTATACATATTTTTTTCCTTAATTCTAAAATACCAATATGCAGGATTAAGTTTATTTAACATCTTTAAATCTACTGCATTTTGTGGAAATATATCTTTTTGCATTAAATACGAAAAACAATTATATTTTTTCATTGCATACTTTACTACACTATACATAGTAACAGGTGGAGACATAAAAATTATCATATCGAACTTTTCATTTGATAAATACTTATCTATCGCTTTTTTCATTTTAGACTGTAGAGTTATAAATGAATCCGCTTTTTGAATATTTCCTATCTCATATAAATTTCCAGTTCTAACACGTATTACATTATAATTCCTTTCTCTACTAATTTGAGTATCATCTATTTTTCTTTTTTCCTCTGAAACTATGACAGTTACTCTATTCTTATTTTCTATAAGTTCATTTGCTAAATCTGTATATAAATTTTCTCCCTCTCTAGGTGTTGGAAATATAGAAGCTATATATAAAATATTCATATTACACCCTTTCTATCTCCATAAATGATAAATTGAATTATTTGAAATATGTTTAAATCCATTTTTTATGTAAAAATTTTGTGCTTTTATATTATTCAACTGTGTACCTACTCTCAAAAATTTTATAGAATTTTTTTTTGCATATCCTTCAATACTTTTTAATAAAAAACTTCCTACTCCCTTGCTCTGCATTTCATTTTTTATTGCAATTAATTCAATTATTATATCTAATGTACTACTATTAATAGAAAATAATATAAATCCTTCTATCCTGTTATCCTTTTCATAATAAGCAAAAAATTTATTCTTCCTTCCAAAAGAATTCTTGGTCCATTCTAAATAGACTTCATTTGGTTTTATTAAGTTATCATCTTCAATAAATCTTGAATATTTAAATTCTTTTTGTGAAATTTCTAATATTTCTTCTTTTAATTCAAGGTTATTTTTAATAATTATTTTTTCCTTAGTGCCAACCGTATAGATTCTGTTACTTCTATCATTAATATTGGTAATATTATTATAAATGGTATTATTGTTATAACCGCTTTTCTTATTTTCATTATTATTTTTTTGATTGTTATAGCAACTTTCCTTAAATTCATTGTTATTAGTAATTTTCCTAATTTCACTATTATAGTTTTGATTATTATTACTATTTTTTTTAATACTGTTATTTTTATTATCATTTAAAAAACTACGACTAACATTTTTTATAACTAAAGCATTTTCATTTGTATAAAATTCCTGATAATTGCTTTTTTTAATACTTTCAGTTGTTCTTATATATTTTTTAAATTGAATATTAACATCTGCTAAGAAAACATTTCCTAATCTATAAATTAATTTATTATTATTCATATTATTATTTTCATTTACCACAGTAATAAACTCGTACTGTTCTTGTTTAATTTGTCTTTTTATTCTCTCTATATCTCTATTTAAAATTTCATTTTTTAGAACAAGTTTTGCAGATTTTATTTTAAAAAAATCCGTATCCCATTTTAAATATTTCAAAAAATACCTATTATTACTTCTTACATTTTCATCAATATTCATATATAGTTTCTTCCTCTTCTCTATTCTTTTAACAATTATATCAGTAACATTAATCACTCTGTTTAATAAAAAATCATCATTAGCAAATACATATTAATCAATTTTAGTCTTTATAATTATTTTGAATAAATAAGATCTTTCCTAAAAATAGAAATAAAAGTTCTAAAAAAAATTCGCAAATCCATCTTCAAAGAAATATTATCAATATAATACAAATCATTTCTTATTTTATCTTTCCATCTAATAGAATTCCTAAAATATGCCTGATTATATCCTGTAATTCCAGGTCTAACCTTCAATTTTCTTTTTTCTTCCTTTGTATATAACATTATATGTTCTGGCAAATCAGGTCTAGGTCCAATAAAAGACATTTCACCCTTAAGCACATTTAATATTTGAGGTAATTCATCAATACTTGTTCTTCTAAGCACTTTTCCAACTTTTGTAACTCTAGAATCATATTCACTATTATAAGTTGAACCATCAGCATTCCTAATATCACGTGAATTTTCCTTCATAGTTCTAAACTTATACATCTTGAAAATTTTTCCCTTTTTCCCCAATCTGTTCGCATTATAAAAAACTGAACCTTTATCTTCTAAATATATAAATGGTGCAACCATAAATGTGATTATTAGCAACACAGGTAACAATATTATTGCCAAAAAAACATCTAATAATCTTTTTATAAAGTATTTATACATATCTTTATCATTTCTCCAATACCTTTTTAAAACTTTTAATAATGTACATTATGTCTTTTTTTCTTAATAATGTATGTAATGGTAGGGTAATTTCATTCTTATAAATATTATAACTATTAGGAAAATCTTCTATTCTAAAACCCAAATTTTTATATGCTGTCATCATAGGCAATGGTTTATAATGGACATTAACTGGAACCCCCAAATCAGCCATTTTATTTATAAACTCATTTCTATATTTTTCACCTTTGTCTAATAATCTAATCATATACAAATGCCCACTAGAAATCATATCTGCTCTATAATGGTTCAAAATCTGTATATTACAATCTTTTAAATATTCATTATATATATTAATTAGTTTTCTTCTTTTTTTTAACAAATCATCATACCTATCTAATTGAGCTAATCCTATTGAAGCCATTATATCTGTCATATTATATTTGTATGCAGGAAAATCTATATCATACTCCCAAGACTTCAACTTACTCTTCTGAAAAGCATCTTTATTTTGACCGTGTAAAGAATACATTACAAACTTATTATATAAAGCCTCATTATCAATTCCTTCAATATTTTTCCAAGTAATAGCTCCCCCTTCGGCAGTTGTTAAATTTTTAACAGCATGAAAAGAAAAACTAGTAAAATCAGCTAAATTTCCTGCTTTACAACCTTCATACTCTGCTCCAAAAGAATGAGCAGAATCCGAAATCAAAACAGCTCTTCCAAATATCTTTTGAATTTCATTTTTAGCTATAAACTTTTCCGAATTTCTATTGATAATCTCAAACACCTTAGAATAATCAGCAGGAACACCAGCCAAATCAACCAAAATTATAGCCTTAGTTTTAGCAGTAATTTTACTCTCCAACTGCTTATAATCCACAAAAAAACTATCTTTATCATTATCAACAAAAACAATATTAGCCCCAACATGATTAATAACACTAGCAGAAGCACTATACGTATATGCAGGAACAATAACCTCATCACCAAAACCAATTCCCAGCAATCTTAAAATAAGCTCAAGACCAGCAGTTCCAGAATTAAGGCATACTGCCATTTCATTTCCACAAAAAGCAGCAATCCTTTTTTCAAAAAGTTTTGTTTTTGGACCTGTGGTAATCCATCCTGATTTCAAAGTTTTTATTACTCCTCTTATTTCTTTATTTGTAATATCAGGTGGTGAAAATTTAATATTTTTCATAAAAACCTTGTATGATATATTTAATAACTTAAATAACCATACACTCCTTTCTTTGAATTTTTTGTGTCCTGCAAGGATATGAGGACGAATACTAATGGAAGTTGTCACAGTTATTAATTTGTTTGAAATGTGGTACTTTTTATGTTTTATGTTGAAATTGATATTGTTAAAAATACTAACTGGGCTTAAACTATGTCCTCTGATGGAGAAATTGTGAAAAAAACTTTTTCATTTCTAATGATAACTTTGGTTTTCAAAATTTATTTCTAATTTAGAATATTTATTAAAAAATTATTCCTTTTTATTTTGTATTATTACATAAAATTTATACTTTTTTTTTGGAAAAAATAGGTCATTTTTCTTGTTATATACGGAAAATCCAAATAGTATCAAGATAAAATCCGATTTTTCTTTTGAAAATAAAATTTCAGAGATTTACTTTCACTTTAAGTCTGCATAACTTAAAGTTTCATATTATTTCCTTTGAAAATAAAAAATTAAACATTTATTTTCACTTTAAAAACTGCAAACTTAAAGTTTCATATTGTTTCCTATACAATAAAAAAAGAAAGTATAAAAGATTATTTAAAATATACCTATAAAATGCTAATTAAATAAAAATATTTTACATAATTTTATATTTCATATTTTCCATTTTATAGTTTAAATTTTATAATCACTATACTTTCTCTTCTCTTAATCAATCATTCTGACTAATTTTTAACATTTAAATTTTTATAATTTTTTTAGTTGTTTCATGCTCCTTCATTAAAATTTCTAAAAATAGAAATTTTAAGATATATCCATTAATTCTTATTTTTAGAAATTGCAAGGTATGTTCATTAATCCCTATTCCAATTTTCAATTCGTTGCATAGCTTTTATTGTGTTTTCTCTTGTTGCAAATGCTGTTAATCTAAAATATCCTTCACCACTTGGTCCAAAACCGCTTCCTGGTGTTCCTACAACATTAACTTCATTCAATAGTTTATCAAAAAATTCCCATGATGATATTCCTTCTGGTACTTTTAGCCAAATATATGGGGAATTAATTGCTCCATATACTTTAAAACCTACTTTTTCTAGCCCATTTTTTATTATTTTTGCATTTTCTTTATAATATTTTATATTATCTTCTATTTGCTTTTTTCCTTCTTCTGAATAAGTTGCTTCTGCTGCTTTTTGTACTATGTATGATACCCCATTGAATTTTGTCGTTGTTCTCCTATTCCATAATTTGTTTATACTTATTTCTCTTCCATCTTTTGTATACCCTCTAAGTTGTTTTGGAACTATTGTATATGCACATCTTACTCCTGTAAAACCAGCTGTTTTTGAAAAGCTTTTGAACTCTATTGCTACATCTTTTGCCCCTTCTATTTCATATATACTGTGTGGTATATTTTCTTCTTCTATGAAAGCTTCATATGCTGCATCGTATAAAATTATTGATTTATTTTCCTTTGCATAGTCTATCCATTTTTTTAATTCTTGTTTTGTTAAAACTGTTCCTGTTGGATTGTTTGGAAAACATAGATATATTATATCCACTTTTTCCTTTGGCAATTCTGGTTTAAAATTATTTTCTTCTGTCACTGGCAAATATATAATGTTTTCATATTTTCCTGTTTTACTATCATATTTGCCACTTCTTCCAGACATTACATTTGTATCTAAATATACTGGATAAACTGGATCAGTTATTGCTACCTTATTTTCTTTTGCAAAAATATCTACTATATTTCCGGGAATCGCATTTTGCTCCATCTGATACAAATATTTCATCTTCATCTATTTCTATTTTTCTTGATTTATAATCGTTTAAAGCTATTGTTTTTCTTAAAAATTCATATCCTTGTTCTGGGCCATATCCCTTAAATCCTGACTCTGTGCCTATTTCATCCTCTGCTTTATGCATTGCCTCAATACAAGCTGGCACTATTGGTTTTGTTACATCTCCTATTCCTAATTTTATGACTTCCTTTTCTGGATTATTTTTTGTGTATTCTGCTACTTTTTTGGCAATAGTAGAAAACAAATAACTATCCTGTAATTCTAAAAAATTTTCATTTATATAACTCATAATATATCACTTTCCTTTCTTATCATATTCTTCTACATTGTCCTTAATTTTTGTATATTCATATAAATACTTACATATATAATTAAAATATCATCTATCCCATTTTTACTTCGTTTTTTATTAATTTTTACTTTATATTTTAATTAAACTTTTTTATAATTATATTAATTTATTTGACTATATTTTTTCTAATTTTTAAATTTATAATTGTTCTGCTAAAATATACTATATAAAAACCTATAACAATTCTCCTTCAAAAACAGTTACCGCTGGACCTGTCATATATATGTGATTATCTTTCTCGTTCCATTCTATTTCTAATTTTCCACCTAATAATTGTACAATTACATTTCTATCTGTGAATTTATTTAAAACACAGGCTACCACACTAGCACATGCACCTGTTCCACAAGCTAATGTTTCTCCTGCTCCTCTTTCCCAAACTCTCATTTTTATATTGTTTTTATCAATTAATTGAATAAATTCTACATTTATTCTTTTTGGAAAAAATTTATTTATTTCTAAAACTTTTCCATATTTCTCTACATCAAATTTTTCTGTATTATCTACTACTGTCACTGCATGTGGATTTCCCATTGAAACACAAGTAAATATAAATTCTTTTTCATCAACTTCAATTTTTAAGTTTTTTACAGGATTTTCCTTAGAAATAACTGGTATTTCTTCTGGTTTCAATATTGGCATACCCATATCTACTTTTACTGTTTCCACCTTTCCTTCTTTCGTATTTAATTCTAATTTTTTTATTCCTGCCAATGTTTCTATTGTAATTTGTGTCTTACTTGTAAAACCTTTATCATATACAAACTTTCCGACACATCTGATGCCATTTCCACACATTTCTGCCTCTGTTCCATCAGAATTAAACATCCTCATCTTAAAATCTGCAACATCACTTTTACATATAAGTATTAAACCATCTGATCCTACTCCAAAGTTTCTGTTACTAACAAATTGAGCTAGGGTTGATTCATTTTCTATATTTTGATGTATGGCATCAATATAGACATAATCATTCCCTAGCCCTTGCATTTTTGTAAATTTTATCATCTTATTCACCCTCTTTAGGTATTATTAAATAGAAAAATATAATTATATTCTTCTATATTGAATATTATCATATTAAATAATATTTGTAAATATCCATTTTTATGATTTTAAATTAATTTTTCATAATTTTGATGGTAAGACTAAATTTTGCAGAATAAACCCAAAAATTTATATATAAATATTTATTCTAAAATTTTGAGATTAATTTAATTCTAGCTTTCCAACAATATCAGAAATATTTTTGATATTAGATTTTCTCATATATTCTTCTATCCCCTCTATTGTTTTAATGCTCGTATATGGATCTATTAAATTTCCAGATCCGATAGAAATTGCCGTTGCACCAGCCAACATAAATTCTATTGCATCTTCTCCTGATACTATACCCCCTAGACCCATTATAGGAATTTTTATATTTTGATTCACCTCATATATCATTCTTAATGCAATTGGTTTTATCGCTGGTCCGGATAATCCACCAATATTTGTACTTATCATAGGTTTTCTTTTATATATATCAATCTTCATTGCTGAAATTGTTCCTATTAAAGAAATAGCATCAGCACCTCCATCTTCCACTCCTTTTGCTATTTTCCCTATATTTTCAACATTTGGCGTTAATTTTATAATTAAAGGTTTGTCAATCTCTTTTCTTACTGCTTTGGTTAACATTTTTATACTCTCATATGTACTTCCAAATACTTTATTATTATCTTCTACATTTGGGCAAGCAGAATTAATCTCTATTCCATCTATATCTAAATCATTTAAAATTTTACATAATTCCACAAATTCCTCAACTGAATTTGCACAAGCATTCACTATTATTTTTGTATCATATTTTCTCAAAAATGGTAATTCATTATTTGCAAAATATTCTATTCCTGGATTTTGAAGTCCTATACTGCTTAGCATTCCACTTGACACTTCACATACTCTAGGTGGTTTATTTCCACTTTTAGCTTTTAAAGATGTTCCTTCTGTTATAATTGCACCTAGTTTTCCCAAATCGAAAAAATTTGCAAATTCTCTACCATATCCAAATGTTCCCGCTGCTACAGTTACAGGATTTTTCAATTCTATTCCTGCAAAATTAATCCTTGTATTCATATTTAATCCCTCTCTTAAAATTTTGTTTATAGTTAAAACTATTTGAAACAATACTATCCATTTTAAATTATTCTCACTTTATGAATTCATATTTAATCTATATTTATAGTTTAGCTTAATTTCATAATTAAAATTCCACATCTCTTGAATTAAAAACAGGTCCACCTTTGCAGACTTGAAAATACTTTGGTGACTCTATAGAACTTTTAGCAGTTTTCACTGCACATCCTAAACAAACACCTAATCCACATCCCATTTTTTCTTCTAATGAAATTTGACATTCAATATTATTTTTATTTGCATACTCTTGCAATGACCTTAACATAGGAAGTGGTCCACAAGCATATATACATTCATATTTTTCTTTTTTCATATCTTCTATTAAATAATTTATCGCAAAACCATTTTTTCCATATGTTCCATCATCTGTTGTTATTGTTAAATTATTTGTAATCTTAGTAAATTCATTTTCTAGCATTACTAAATCTTTAGTTCTAAAACCTAAGTATCCATTTACTCTTTTTTTCTGTTCTGTTATTTGTTTCGCTAATTCATACAATGGAAATATACCTATTCCTCCACCAATTATTGCAACATTTGTTTTATCCCCTATTTTAAATGTTCCATACCCTAATGGACCAATTATATCTATTTTCTCCCCTATATTTTTTTGTGCCAAAATTTGGGTTCCTTTCCCTTTTACTTGGAATATAAACTCTAATATTCCATGTTCAACCTCAATATTATATATACTAATTGGTCTTCTTAAAAATGGCTCTGTTTGATTATTAACTTTTATTTCTATAAAATTACCTGGTTTTGCTAATTTCACTATTTCTTCCGCTTTTATTGTAAATTTATATACATCTTTTATTATTTGTTCTTTCCTTAAAAGTTCTGCTAATATTTGTTTTGGCATAGTAGACCTCCTTACATATATTATTTACAATTTTATTTCAATAATTCTTGCCACTCTTTTTCTTTGAAACCTATCAAAATTTTTTCATCAGTTATTAATAATGGTCTTTTTATTAACATTCCATCTGATGATAATAATTCTATTTTTTCCTCTTCTGTCATTTTAGATAATTTTTCTTTTAAATTTAATTCTTTGTATTTTAAACCACTAGTGTTAAAAAATTTTTTAATATCATATTGACTTTTTTCTATCCAACTTTTTAATTCCTCTTTTGTTGGTGTATCCTCTAATATATGTCTATCTGTAAATTTTACTTTATTATTTTCTAACCATTTCTTTGCCTTTTGACAAGTTGAACATTTAGGATATTCTATAAATATTACTTTCATTATTTCACTCCTTTAAAATTTATTAAATATAATCTACACATTGTAAAAAAGTTTTATTTCGCAATTTTTCTGTTTTTATATTATCATAAAAAAGTTCTAACTATCAAGTTATTTTATAATAAATTCTTACAATTAACTACATAACAATTACTGTTCAAACTAAATTTCACTTTATAAACTCAAATCACTTTTTCTATGACATAAGCATATATTTACACTCCATCAAAAGCCGAGGGAAATTTCCTCGGCTCCCAACTATATTTTTCTTGGTGCTCCCCTTATATAAGGCTTAATCTAGCTATTTTGGATTATTGTTCAAGGGGAATTTCGTAAAATAGTCTGGATTTATTTATATGCTACAATAAACATTAGTCCCCTCATTAATTACAATCCCTGCCTTTGGTGTCTGTTCTTTTATTACTACATTTTCTTCATCTAAATTTTCTGTCTCACTTTCTATTACTAAATTTATGTTGTTTTCCTTTGCTATTTGCTTTGCCTCTTTCACCGTTTTTCCTTCTAATTCGGGAACAACAACTTGATTTATAATTTCTACTTCATCTTGATTTCCTTGACTTACCTCTAAATATGGCAATATTTCACTAAATATTTGACCTCCTACTGGTGCTGCAACTCCACCTCCTTG
>CALXSO010000127.1 GCA_944391155.1 uncultured Clostridia bacterium | reverse complement strand
TCGTATTTTTCACTTATATTTTATCATCTTTTTGTGCGAAAAAGTTATTTTTTTCCAAAAAAACATAGCAACTTTTTCTTGATTTTGCTATGTTTTTTGGTTTATTCTTTTTTATTCGTTATTACTGCTATTCTTCCTTTTGCTATTATCCCTTTTGTCCACTCCTAGCTTAATGTTGTATTCGTTATTTCTTTTAGTACTGTTTTTAATATTTTTTTACTAAATTCTTCGATGTTTTTCCTTCTGTATTTATATGTAATTTTTCGTCTGAGAACTTCCTAATAGATAATTCCATTGTTCGCTCTGTATTTTTCAAAACTTTTTAGACATTCTTCTCTGTCTATTTCTTCTAGATTTATTAATTCTTTATTTTTTCCTTTTAAATATTCATAAATCATATCATCTCTAAATCCTATTTCTCCTGCATCTTTTCTAGTGCATCCATAGAAAACTTTTTTTATGTTTGACCATATTATTGCAGATAAACACATTGGACAAGGTTCACATGATGTGTATAGTATATATTCCGATAAGTCATATGTATTTAATTTTTTACATGCCTCTCTTATTGCTGTTATTTCAGCATGTGCTGTTGGATCATTGTTTTTTAATACTTTATTGTTGCCTTCTGCGATTATATTTCCTTCTTTGTCTATTATTACTGCTCCAAATGGTCCTCCTTCATTATTTTTTATGCTATAGTCTGCTTTTTCTTTTGCTTTTTTCATGTACTTATTCATAAAATCTCTCCTTTTTATTTTATAGATTTCTTTTTATTATATATTAATTATAAAAATTTTCAATCTTTATTCTATTTTTTTGTTTTTCTAATATTATTTTATAGGGGGATTTTTGTGTTTATTCGTTCTTTTGTTTTTAATAAAAAAATATTTATTTTGATATTTGTTTTTGTATTAATTGTTTTGCTATCAGGTTCTTTTTTAATATATTTTTCTTTTTCTCATGATGATGAAAATTCTGAGGATTCTAACGATGATTCTGAGGATTTTATTAAGTGGGTGGATTTTAATGTAACTTGCGAGGCTATGAAGTTGACTTCTTCTTTAGATATAGAGTCTCATAATAATTCTAATTCTGTTGTTTATAATTGGATTGAACTTCTTAGCTATCTTGCTTGTAAAAATGGCGGTGATTTTAAAGATTTTAAGTCTTCAGATTTGAATAAATTGATTTCTGAGTTAAATAGTGGAAAAAGTATGCAAGAGTTGACGAATTCTATGAAATATTATTCTTATTATTTAGAAGCTTATTCTGCTGTTCTTGGGGGATTTATAGGTAATTATTCAATTGATACTTCTGGTAATTCTAGTACTTCTAATTCTTCTGATGTTTCTAATAAAACTGATTCTGAAATCGCTTCTTTTGAAAATAGATACGGATTAAAGGCTTTTTTACCAATTGCAAAAAATTATAATTTTAGTCATTATGATGATTTCGGTAATTCTCGATCTTATGGATTTAAAAGAACTCATCTGGGGAATGATTTAATGGGTAGTATTGGCACACCTATTATAGCTGTTGAATCTGGAACTGTTGAACATTTGGGTTGGAATCAATATGGTGGTTGGCGTATAGGAATTCGTAGTTTTGATGGTAAAAGATATTATTATTATGCTCATCTTAGAAAGAATCATCCTTATGTTCCTGATTTAAAAGAGGGAGCTACTGTTACAGCAGGTGATGTTATTGGTTATCTTGGTATGACTGGATATAGTATAAAAGAAAATGTTAATAATATAAATGTTCCTCATCTTCATTTTGGAATGCAACTTATTTTTGATGAATCTCAAGTTGATAGCCCTAATGAAATTTGGATTGATGTTTATGAAATTATTGAATTCTTGAAGCAGAATCGCTCTGAGGTTATACTTTCAAATTCTGATACTAGGGATTATTCTAGAAAAGTTAAATTTCAGGATTCTATTAATTTTGAATAAATTTTGAGTGTTTTTTAAAGGATTTTATTGCTTTTAATTAAATTATGAATATTTTTTTACAATTATAATATAACTTGTTAGTTATTTTTTAGAGTAATAATTAATAGACTTTTAATAGTTATTAATTATTTTTTTTTGGTAATTACCCCCCTGTTCTACACAATGTCAACAACTTAAGAAAAAAAAGCAATGTGTCTATAAAAATAATTACATTGCTTTTTTTTCTTAAGTTGTTGACATTGAGTTTTACTGGTGGTTATGATTATTTTTTTTCTATTTTTTATTTTTTTATTTTTTATTTTCTTATGAAATCTTTTTCATTTTAAATTTATTTTTTTCCTAACACAACACTTATTTCCTTATTTATTTTTCCTCTTTTAACCTTTAAAATAACATTGTCTCCTGGTTTTTTTGTATAAATATATTCTCTTAAATCATTCATTGTACTTAATTTATTTCCATCAATTGTGAGTATTATATCTCCTTCTTTTAGTTCTGTACTACTCGATGGGCCCCCTTTTGTTATTTGTGCTACATATATTCCATCTTCAAAACTTAAATTAGAATTTATATATGGTATTACTTCTTTATCATATGCATATATTCCTAAAGTTGCTTGTTCAAAACTCCCTGTGTTTTTAAAACTTTCTATGACATTTTTTACTACGTTTATTGGTATTGCAAAACCTATTCCTTCTGCTGATGATATTTTTACTGTGTTTATTCCTATAACTTCTCCTGATGGTGTTATTAATGGTCCTCCACTGTTTCCTGGATTTATAGTAGCATCTGTTTGAATTAAATCAGACATGTATGATTTATCTTCTCCTTCTTCTAATTTAATGCTTCTATTTTTTGCACTTATTATTCCTGATGTTACTGTTCTTCTAAATTCAAATCCTATTGGATTTCCTATTGCATATACTGTTTCTCCTACTCTTATTTTATTGGAGTCTCCTAGTCTTATATATTTTAAATTTTTAGCTTCTATTTTTGTTATTGATAAATCAACACTATCATCACTCCACATAACTGTTCCTGTATATTTTTTTCCATCTTCTAATGTTATATAACATTTACTATATCTTTCACCTGTTACATGTTCATTACTCAATATATATCCATCTTCTGTTATTATAATCCCTGTTCCTAATCCTAATTCTTCTTCGTTACTTGTTCCAAATATTGAATTTCCTGCACTTTTGAGTTTTGATATTCCAACAACACTTTCTGTTGTTTTTTCTATTATATCTGCTATTTTTGTACTGTTTTCTTCTACTGTTTCCACAGTTTGTTCATTTTCTGTGGAAAGTGTTTTTTGTGCTTCATATTCTGAGTCAGAAATTTCTATGTTTGTATATGTAGTGTATAAGTAAACTCCTAAAATCCATGTTATCATTAAGATGATTGTTATTAGTATAATCTTTTTTTTACAATTTTGTTTCCTTCTCATATATAAAACACCTCTACAATATTGTTTCCAAATATTGTGTGTTTAATTCTTATTTTATTACTTTTTATTAATTTTGTATTTTAATCTTTATTTTCTTCTTTTTTATTTTACTTTACTTTTTTCTCTTTTATTTTTCTTTTATATTTTCTTTTCAATTTTCTTTTCTATTTTCTTTTATTTTTCTTTTATTTTTCTTTTTCTATTTTTTTCTATTTTTCTTTTTCTATTTTTCCATTCTTATTTTTCTTTCCTATTTATCTTTCATTATTTCAACACTTTTAACTCTTCATATCTTTTTACTTTTTGTGTTGTTGTTTTTTTAAGTGGTTCTGTTGTTATGGTAATATTTTTTATATGTTTAAACACTGGTAAATCCTGATTTATTTTCTTTATTTCTTTCCACAAAATATCTTTATATTCTTTTTCAGTTTTTTCTCCTAATATTTCTTTTATATGATCTTTATCATACACTATTTTAGCACATAGCATTGTATCTGTTGCAGTTTTATCTCTTGCATAAACTATTGATTCTGAAACATATGGTATTTTATTTATTAAAAATTCTATTTCTTGTGGATATACATTTTTTCCATTTTTTAGTACTAATATGTCTTTTTTCCTACCTGTTATGTATATAAATCCATCATTGTCTATATATCCATAATCTCCTGTGCTAAACCATCCATCTTTTAATACTTTTTTAGTTTCTTCATCATTTTTATAATATCCTAACATCACACTTGGTCCTTTTACAGTAATCTCACCTACTCCCTCTTCATCAGGATTATCTATTTTTACTTCTAAACTTGGAAGTGCTAAACCTACTGATCCAGGTCTTTTTTCTTTGTCTGTTTCTGCTGATACTACGGGAGAAGTTTCTGTAAGTCCATATCCTTGTACTAGTGATACCCCAAAATTGTTAAATCCAATTATTGTGCTTTTATTCATTGGAGCTGCTCCATAAAATACAACTCTTAAATGCCCACCAAAATTATCTAATACTTGTTTAAATATTATTTTTCTTAAATCTATTTTGCATTTTAATAAAGCATTTGAAATTTTTGTCATTTTATTAATTAATTTTGTTTTTCCTTTTTCTTCTATTGCTTTTAATATTTTTTTGTACATTGTTTCTAATACTACTGGTACTGCAACTAAAATTGATACTTGATATTCTGCAAGATTCTTTTGTATATATTTTAGTCCATCACAAAAGGCAACCGTTGCACCACTATAAAAACCATATAAAAAAGTTATTGTACATTCAAAGGTGTGATGTATTGGTAAAAATGATAATAAAGTATCTGATGAATATATTTTTACAAAAGATGCTATGTCTTGTATATTTGTGCATATATTTTTTTGTGATAACATAACTGCTTTTGGTTCATTTGTTGTTCCTGAAGTGAATAACATAATTGATATTTTATCTGGATTTATTTTGACATCTTCATATTTTTTATTTCCATCACTTATTAATTTTGTTCCTTTTTCTATTAATTCTTTTACTTTAAGAGATTTATCTTTTGTGTTCTCTGTACATATAATTGTCTTAAGATTGCCTTCTTTGCTTTCGATTACATTTTTGGCTGTTTCTATATATTTTTTATCACAAACTATTGCGTCTGCCTCACTTCTTATAATTAATCTTTCCATTTCAATGTCTGGTAAAGCTTTATCAATTGGTACTACTACCATATTTCCACAAGTGATTGCTAAATAACTTATGCACCATTCATAGCTATTATTTCCAACTAAAACTATTCTTTTTCCTTCTAATCCCATTTCTAGTAAAGCTGTACTTAGTGCCTTAATATCTTCCCCAGTTTGTTTGTATGTTTTCTCTATATATTCTACTTTTTTTGCAGTATGATCTTTTTTATATTTATAAGCAATGTTTTCTGCAAAATGTGTTGTTGAATATTCTACTAATTCTCTATAATCCTTTACTTTTCTAGATTCATATACTTTTCTATTCACATTATTACTCATAACAATCACTTCTTTCTTTCTATTTTCTTTTTCATTTTATCTTATTTACCTTTATTTTACAAGCTTCTTTTTTCTATTTTTTATTTTGTTATAAGTCAAATTAATTTTGTTACGAGTCAGACTTGATTTTTACAGGTGGTTTAATTGTTTTATATATTTTTTGTCAAATAACTACAGATAGATCCAAATTTTTGATAAAAAGTGCTTTTATATAAACTTCTCGGATGGCTTATTTTTTTCATATAATGAAATGTAATTCAAAATGTTACCGGTCAGATTAAATTTTGTAGAGTAAGCCAAAGTTTTGATATATAAATATTTTGTCAAAGAACAACAGGTAAATCTAAAGTTTTTTTACAAAAAATATTTATATATTAATTTTCGGCTGGCTTATCTTTATGTTATACTGAACTGTAATTCCAAATCGACATTTTTTTATTTTTTTTTACAAAATATTTGATTTTTCTCGCCCATATTTGTATAATGTGGTTAACATTAATTAATTTATTGAATCGATGTATATTATGAAAAAGAACTATCGTTTAACAATTCCACAAGAATCTATTTGGCTTACTGACAAGTTTTATGAATCTACAAGTATTTCAAATGTTGGTGGTACTTTGTTGATTCAT
>CALXSO010000126.1 GCA_944391155.1 uncultured Clostridia bacterium | reverse complement strand
TTGATACTGCATTTTTAGTTGCAGGGGAATTCGGAATAACTGCCAAAAAGAAAGAGACAGTTACTGAAGAAGATATATTATTTGACGAGTCAGAGGATAAAGAGGAGGATTTAGTAACAAGACCACCAGTAGTAGTAGTAATGGGACACGTTGACCATGGAAAAACATCATTACTAGATACAATTAGAAAAACAAATGTAATAAGTGGAGAAGCAGGAGGAATTACACAGGCAATAGGTGCCTACACAGTAAAAGTAAATGATAGACTAATTACATTTTTAGACACACCAGGTCATGAAGCGTTTACAGCTATGAGAGCAAGAGGTGCTCAAATAACAGACATAGCAATATTAGTTGTAGCTGCAAATGATGGTGTAATGCCACAAACAGTAGAAGCAATAAATCATGCTAAATCTGCAGGGATTCCAATAATAGTTGCTATAAATAAAATAGATTTGCCAGATAGTAATCCAGAAAAAGTAAAACAAGAATTAATGCAATATGAATTAGTACCAGAAGAATGGGGAGGAGACACAATTTGTGTACCAATATCTGCGAAAAACAACATTAATATAGATCAATTATTAGAAATGGTGTTATTAGAAGCAGATGTGTTAGAATTAAAAGCAAATCCTAATAAACAAGCTAAAGGTGTAGTAATAGAAGCAAGACTTGATAAATCAAAAGGAGCAATTGCATCAATGCTTGTACAAAGAGGAAAACTTGATGTTGGAGATACAATAATTGTTGGATCATCAATAGGAAGAATTAGAAGTATGGTAAATGACAAAGGAAAGAAAGTAAAATCAGCAGGACCATCAATGCCAGTAGAAATTATGGGATTAACAGAAGTACCAGAAGCAGGAGATATATTCTATGAAGTAAAAGATGAAAAAACAGCAAAACATCTAATAGAAAAGAGAAAACGTCAAGCAAGAGAAAAATCAATTAATAATACAACAAAAGTAACGTTAGATAACTTATTTAGTCAGATGGAAGAAGGAAACTTAAAAGTTTTAAATTTAATAGTAAAAGCAGATGTACAAGGATCTGTAGAAGCAGTAAAACAGTCTTTGGAAAAACTAACAAACGAAGAAGTAAAGGTAAAAGTAATACACAGTGCAGCAGGAGCAATAACAGAATCAGATGTAATGCTTGCAAAAGTATCAAACGCAATAATAATTGGATTCAATGTAAGACCAATTCCATCAGCAAAAGATATGGCAGAAAGAGACGAAGTAGAAATAAAACAATATTCTATTATCTATCAAGTAATAGAAGATGTAGAATCAGCAATGAAAGGTATGCTTGATCCAAAATATCAAGAAAAAATAATTGGAAACGCAGAAGTAAGACAAATATTTAAAATCTCAAATGTTGGAACAATTGCAGGAGCATATGTTTTATCTGGAAAGGTTGAAAGAAATGCTGGAGTACGAGTAATACGTGATAATGTAGTAATTCATGATGGAAAATTAGCAACCTTAAAAAGATTCAAAGATGATGTAAAAGAAGTAACAAAAGGATTTGAATGTGGAATGCAAATTGAAAATTATAATGACATAAAAGAAGGCGACGTAATAGAAGTATACATTATGGAAGAAATAAAAAGATAGGGATTGACAGATGAAGTCATTAAATTAAGGGACGATTTTAAATAAATTATCAAAGACAGGAGAGTTGAAAGAATGCCAAATAAAAATAATAACAGATTAGGAAGAATAGATGAGGAATACAGAAAAGAATTAAGTCAGATTATAGGATATGAATTAAAAAATCCTAATGTGACAGGTTTAATTAGTGTGACAAAAGTAAAAGTTACACCAGATTTAAAATATGCTAAAATATTTGTAAGCATTATGAATTCTAAAAATATTCAAGAAACTATGGAAGGATTAAAAAAGTCTTCCGGATTTATAAGAACTGAACTTGCAAAAAGAATCAATTTGAGAAATACTCCAGAATTAACATTTGAAATAGATGACTCTATAGAATATGGAGCAAAGATTGACTCAATATTAAAAGAAATAATGCCAAATAAAGAAAAACAAGACGAAATATAAAATGAATTAGGAGTTGAAAAGAATGACATTAGATAATATTTTAGAGGAAATTAAAAATGCGGAAAATATTCTAATTTTAACACATGAATCACCAGATGGAGATGCAATAGGAAGTTCATTAGCTATGAATTTAGCCTTAAAGCAAATAGGAAAAAAACCAGAAGTGATAATAAGAGAATTTCCTAGAATCTTTATGTTTTTACCAGGAAGTGAAGAAGTTAAGCTAGAAGCAAGCAAGAAGAACTATGATTTAATAATATCTTTAGATTGTGCAGATTTAAAAAGATTAGTTGGTAGAGAATATGTAGAAATTTCTAAAAAGGTTATAAATATAGATCATCATGGTAGTAATGTTATGTATGGGGATATAAATTTTGTAAATCCAGTTGCACCAGCTTGTTGTGAAATTTTAGTTGGAATGTTAGATTATTTTGATATACCTATAAATGTTGAGATTGGAAGTTGTATATTAGCAGGAATTATAACTGATACAGGTGGGTTTAAATATTCAAGTGTTACGGCAGAAACTTTTGAATTTACAGCTGAACTTTTGAGAAAAGGTGTAAATGTGTCTGATATTTATAAAAAGGTTCTTGAAACAAGAACAAAAGGAAATTTTGAGTTATTAAGAAGAAGTATTAATAGATTAGAGTTAATTGAAGATGGAAAAATTGCTTTTACTTATATAACTAAAAAGGATGAAGAGGAAGTTAATGCTGAACCAGGAGATCATGAAGGAATTGTAGAAAATGGAAGAAGTATAGAAGGAGTAAAAGTTTCAATTTTTATACGTCAGAAAGATGAAGAGAATGCTTATAAGGTGTCAATGCGTTCAAATGGAAATATAAATGTATCTGACATATGTTATAGATTTGGAGGAGGAGGTCATCCAAATGCTGCAGGTGCATTAATTCAAGGAACTATAGAAGAGGTAAAAGAAAAATTGATAAAAGAAGTTAAAAAAGTAGTTTAAATTAGGTTTAATGAAATAAAAAATATTACAAAATAGGTCTAGTATAAGTAAGATTCATCTAAAAGGTTGATATGTAAATAATTTTGTTGAATTTTATATATAAATAAAAAGTTAATTTGACAAAAATATTTATTTATCAATCTTTTTGTTGTTTTTTCTTTATGTTACTAGTCAGACGGATTACTTTTATGTCATACTAAATAGTAACTATCATATGACAAAAATACATAATATTGTCATAAAAATATTGTAAAATGATTTACCTTAATGTATAATGTGAAGGACTAAATTTTATAATTTTATGTTTGACAAAATCTAAGTCAAGATATTAATTAAAATCAAATGATTTACAATAGAAAGGAGATAAAAGATGGGATTAAAATTACAAAATGTATCAAAAACATTTATTGGAAAAAAAGCAGTTCAAGATATCTCTTTTGAAGTTAATAAACCGGGAGTATTTGGACTTTTAGGAACAAATGGAGCTGGAAAAACTACAACAATTAGAATGTTGCTTGGTATAATCAAAAAAGATACAGGAGAGATTACATGGAATGGAAAATCTGTTGAAAGAAAGCATGTGAATTTTGGGTATTTACCAGAAGAAAGAGGCGTATATCCAAAAACTAAGATTCATGATCAACTTATGTATTTTGCTGAACTTAAAGGAATGAAAAAGTCAGATGCAGAAGAAGCAATTAATAAATGGGCAAAGGTACTAAAAGTTGAGGAATATATACAAATGCCAGCTGAGAAACTATCAAAGGGAAATCAACAAAAAATTCAATTTATGACATCAATTTTACATAATCCAGAATTAATAGTGTTAGATGAACCATCTAGTGGATGAGATCTAGTTAATAGTGAAATTTTGAAGAATGTGATAATAGAATTAGTAAAAAAAGGTAAATATATAATAATGTCAAGTCATCAAATGGCTTCAATCGAAGAATTTTGTAGTGATATCTTAATTTTGAATAAGGGTAAGACTGTATTACAAGGAAATTTAAAAGAAATAAAAGAAAAATACCCTGCAAACAGATTGGAATTATCAACAAATGTTGAAATAGAAAAATATATAGATAGTAATATGGCAATAGAATTTTCAAAAAATAATGAATATTCAATAAAAATAAAATCAGAGAATGATGCTCATCAACTATTGAAGACACTCGTAAAAAATAATGTAGAGGTAAATAAATTTGAAATACAAAAACCAACATTAAATGATATATTTATAGAAAAGGTGGGTGAGTAAAGTGAAGGACTTAAAAACGGTAACAATTTTTACAATGAAAGAAATGATAAAAAGAAAATCATTTATAGTTACAACAATTATTATTTTATTTTTAATTATAATTGGATTTAATATACCAAATATAATAGATTTTTTTAGTAAAAATGATAATCAGAGTGTAGGAAATGAAAAATTACTTATTGTAGATTCAAAAAATATTTTTGAGGGAACATTAGAAAATCTTAGTTCTATGGATTTAGGATATGAAATAGAAGTATCAAATGAAAATTTATCTTTTGAAGATATAAAAGGTAAAATAGAAAATGAAGAAGTGAATGAAGCAATTTTAATAGAGCAAAGTAATGAAAATACAAATGTTTATAATTTAAGATATATAGTAAAAAATGTAGCTACAGTTTCTAGTATACCGGAAAATTTGATAAATGCAATAAGTTCTACTTATACTAATTTGCAAATATCAAAATTGGGATTAACACAAGAGCAAATACAATCATTGACTCCTAATTTTGAATATAGTATTGAACAGACGGAAGAGCAAAAAATAAGTGGAAATTTAATGGTTATAATGTTATTGTCATTGGTATTATTTTATGCAATATATTTCTGTGCATATCAAGTATCAAGTTCTATAACAACAGAAAAAACATCAAAAATAATGGAAACATTAGTTACATCAACAAGTCCAAGGATAATAGTACTAGGAAAAACAATAGGTATTGGAATTGTAGGATTAGTGCAAGTTTGCTTATTTGTTGCTGTTTCATTAATATCAGCTAAATTATTTTTGGAACCTGGAATAATTGAATCAGTTTTAGATATGTCAAAATTTACACCATATTTAGCAATTATTACGATAATTTATTTTATTCTTGGATATTTTGCATATGCGTTACTTTATGCATTAACTGGTTCGACAGTGAGCAAACCAGAGGATATACAATCAGCAAATACACCTGTTGCAATTTTAGCAGTAATAGGATTTTATTTATCTTATTTTACAATGATGAATCCAACAAGTAATTTAAATATGTTTGCATCAATGTTTCCAATTTCATCACCATTTTGTATGCCTTTCAGAATAATGATGGGAGTTGCAAGTGTAACAGATGTAATTATTTCTTTAGCAATACTTGTTGTGACAATTTTAATTGTTGCAAATGTAGCTATAAAAATATATTCAAATGCAATTTTAAATTATGGAACAAAAATGTCTTTAAGTGATATGATTAGAATATATAGAGATAAAAACAATTAAAAAGAGGTGCTTAAGCACTTCTTTTTTTTGATAAATTATGATAAAATATAATACGTATTAAAAATTGAAATATAGAAATATAGAAATTAAGAAGGTATAAAAATGAAAAAAATTGGATTTACAATTGGAAAATTTGCACCACTTCATAGAGGACATCAATACTTAATAGAGAAAGGAATAAGAGAAACAGATGAATTTTATGTGGTTATATATGATACAGATGTATTAGATATTCCAACAGAAGTAAGAGCAAATTGGATAAAAAAAATATATCCTCAAGTTAAAATATTGTATGCTAAAAATCCACCAATGCAGTATGGATTAGATGAGGAAAGGGTAAAGATTCAAATTGACTATTTAAAGAATATAGTAAAGGGAATACCAGTAACAGATTTTTATAGTAGTGAACCATATGGAAAATTTGTCGCAAAATATTTAAATGTAAATAATGACCTTGTAGATGAAAAAAGAATAGAAGTACCAATATCTGCAACTAATATAAGAAAAGATATTTCAAAGTATAAGGAATATTTAGATGATGTAGTATATAATGATTACAAAAAATATACAATATAAAAGTATTGTAATAATTAAAAAAATAGGAGAAAAAATGTTATCAATATTAGAAGTAAAAAGAAAATTACCAAAAGAATTTGTAAATAATTTATATCAAAATTATACACCACTTATGGTAGACAAAATATTATCAGGATTATCAGGGGAGAGAATGACTACAGTAAGAGTTAATACAATAAAATATTCAGTCCAAGAATTTATAAAATATTGTAAGGAAAAAAATATTAAATTTGAAAGAGTATTATGGTATAAGGATGCGTTCATAATTAAAAATATAAATGAGAAGCAAATTCAGAAATTGGATATATATGAGAAGGGATACATATATCTTCAAAGTTTATCTAGTATGATGCCTCCAATAATTTTGGATCCAAAAAAAGGAGAAAGAATATTAGATTTGACAGCTGCTCCTGGAAGTAAAACTACACAGATTGCAACTTTAATGGAAAATGAAGGATATATATTAGCAAATGAGTTAGATAAAATAAGATGTGAAAGATTAAAATATAATATACAAAAGCAAGGTGTAAGTATTGCTGAAATCATAAATCAAAGAGGAGAAAGGTTAGGAACTCAATTTGCAGAAAGTTTTGATAAAGTATTATTAGATGCACCATGTAGTGGAGAGGGAAGATTTTTGGCAAATAGTGTAAAAACTTATAGGGATTGGTCACTAAAAACAGTAAAAGAGTTATCAAAATTACAAAGAAAACTTTTCAAAAGTGCATATGAAGCTTTAAAGAAAAATGGAATAATGGTTTATTCAACATGTACTTTAAATACTGATGAAAATGAGGAAATTTTAGAATGGGCAATTCAAAATTTTAACCTAAAAATGTTAAACATAGAACTAGAAATTAAAAATACTTTGCCAATATTTACAGAAGGACTAAATAAACAAATAGAAAAATCAATTAAAATAATGCCAAGTAAAATTCAGGAAGGATTTTTTGTTGCAAAATTACAAAAAATATAATTATAAAAAATAAAATGGGGGGAAAATAAATGACAAAATTACTTATAAAAATTTTTATAAAAGATAAAAATGTGAAAAATCTAGAAGTTAGAAATAGATATGCAATGCTTTCAAGTATTACAGGAATAATATTAAATATATTATTGTCAATATTTAAGTTGATTGTAGGATTAATTTCAAATTCAATATCAATCATATCAGATGCAGTGAATAATATAACAGATGCAGGTTCATCAGTAGTTACAATGATTGGATTTAAAATATCGCAGAAAAAAGTAGATAAGAATCATCCATGGGGACATGGAAGAATGGAGTACATCTCAGCTTTTATAGTAGATATTTTAATTATACTAGTGGGATTTGAATTATTAAGAACATCTATAGAAAAAATATTTAATCCAGAATTACCTTTAATAGGTAATGTAACATTAATAATACTTATTGCATCGATTATGGCTAAATTATGGTTATTTTTCTTTTATAAAAAAATAGCTAAAACGATAGATTCAGCAGCAATAAAAGGAAATGCATATGATAGTATCTCAGATGTTATTTCAACAACAGCAGTATTTATATCAGCAATAGTAGCAAGAATATATAATATTTCAATAGATGGATATATAAGTTTATTAGTTTCAGTATTTATTTTATATACAGGAGCTAAAGCTATAAAAGAAATAATAGACATATTATTAGGAGCTAGTCCTGACCCAGAATTTGTTAAAGAAATAGAAGAATTTGTAAAAAAATATAAATTGGTAGTAGGAATACATGATATGATGATACATGATTATGGACCTGGCAGAAAAATAGTATCTTTTCATGCAGAAGTGCCAGCTGACATAAATATAGGTAAAGCACATGATGAAATAGACAAAATAGAACAAGATATGTTTGAAAAATTTAATTGTATAACAACAATACATATGGATCCGATAGTAATTGACAATAAAGAAATAAATGCAATGAAAAAATTAACAGAAGAAATAGTAAAGGATATAAACGGAGAATTTTCTATTCATGATTTTAGAATGACTGATGGAGGAGAAAGAGTAAATTTAATATTTGATTTGGTATTGCCAAGAGAAGGTAATTTTGATAAAGAACAGATAAGAAAAGATGTAGAAACTAAGATTCATAGTATAAATAGTAAATATTATGCTGTAATAACTGTAGAACATTCTTATGTATAAAAATGATGCTTAGAATATATTTAATATTTTTTAAACGTCTTATTTTTCTGATATATTAAGTTATAAAAAGAAATGTGAAAGTTTTGTGAATTTTAGCACTCTTGTATTGACATTGCTAAAAATAGATGTATAATAGGAATGTAAAAAGAAATAAATACTTTTTACATGTGCTACCGAAGAGGTATCAACACATAAAATATAAGAAAGGAAGATGATTATTATGATGATGATGCCAAGAAGAAATAATTTTGATTTATTTGATGAGATGTTTAATGACCCATTTTTCACAAGAGGTGAAAACAAATTAATGAAAACAGATATTAAAGAAAAAGGAGACAAATACTTATTAGAAGTAGACTTGCCAGGATATGAAAAAGAAGACATAAAAATAGAAATCGAGGATGGATATTTAACAGTACATGCAAATATGAATAAAAACATAGATGAAAGTGATAAAGATAGTAAATTTGTTCATAAAGAAAGATATGTAGGTGAATGTTCAAGAAGTTTTTATGTAGGTGAGGATATAAGTGAAGAAGATATTAAAGCAAAATTCAAAAACGGAACATTAAAATTAGAATTACCTAAAAAAGAAATGAAAAAATTAGATAATAAAAAATATATCGAAATAGAATAATTAAAAAATTAAATTCTATTAATAATAATTACCTTAACATATAGACAATGTATTTGAATAATTAAATTTATTGAAATAAAAAGAATGCTTTCTAATATAGAATTCATTCTTTTTATTTGCATGCGAGTATTTTATCATATTTAAAGTTTCTAAATCCATTCACCATATTTTTTTATATAAAATTTTTTTGCAAGTAATGCTAAAATGCAATATACAAAAGTAACAATAAAAATAAATATGATATAATTTAAAGTTAATGGAACTAAACCTATAATTTTTCCAAGTGGTGTGAATGGAACAATTAATCCAATTATTATTAGAGAGAAGGAAGATAAGTATACTAATTTATGTGCATTACTTTGAATGAATGGTACTTTTGCAGTTCTTATAATGTGCATTCCAATTAGATTAGATACTATGCTATAACAGAACCAAACAGTTTGAAAAGTTGCTACTTCTCTTATTCCAAACATAAACCACAAAAATGCAAAAACTATTAGATCAAACATTGAACTAAGAGGCCCCATATAGAACATAAAATCTTTTAAACTTTTTATACTGAAATTTTTTGGCTTTGTTACGAGTTCTTTGTCTACATTATCAAATGGGAGAGTCATTTGTCCAAAGTCATAAAGTAAACTTTCAACAAGTAATTGTATTGGAGTTTCTGGTAAAAAAGGTAATACAATACTTGCTACTATAACTGATAATACTTCACCAAAATTGAAACTTGTAGCAAGTTTAATATATTTCATTAGATTAACAAATGTTTTTCTTCCTTCATTGACACCTGAGAGTAATACATTTAAATCTTTTTCAAGAAGTATTATATCTGCTGATTCTTTTGCTATATCAACAGCTGTATCTACTGAAATTCCTACATCTGAATTAGTAAGAGAGGGGCTATCATTTATGCCGTCTCCCATGTAACCTACAACATTACCAGATTCTTTTAATAATCTTATTATTCTAGATTTTTGGATTGGTGATAATTTAGCAAATATATTTGTCTTTTTTAGTAATCTTTGGACAGCAAAGTCTGATAATTTATCTAAGTCGCTTCCTAGAACTATTTTTTTAGAATTAATATTTACTCTGTTACAAACACTTCTTGTTACTTCTGCATTATCTCCTGTTAGAACAATAACACGAATCCCAGATTTGTTTAATGCTTCAATAGATGCTTTGGCACTTTCTTTAGGTGGGTCTAGAAATCCAATAAATCCCATTAATACCATATTTTTTTCATCTGAGATTTTAAATTTATCAATGTTTTGGATATCATTTTTTTGACATACTGCAACAACTCTTAAACCATCTTTATTTAAATTTTTACTTATTTTTTTTATATTTTCCTTTATTTCTTTTGTTAGAGGGGAAGTATTACCTTGATAATCTACTAATGTGCAAA
The DNA here is from genome assembly GCA_944391155.1 of uncultured Clostridia bacterium. Classification (GTDB taxonomy): domain Bacteria; phylum Bacillota; class Clostridia; order TANB77; family CAG-508; genus CAG-269. Next base: position 13,870 of record CALXSO010000126.1, on the reverse strand, counting down.
TTGATAGAATTTCTTCAACAGCACCTTTAGTAATCAGTTGTTTTTTATTTTTTTTATCTTCGACTACTACAGATAAACGTCTACGTGAAAAATCAAATGGGATTTCGTCAATTTTTTTATATTTTTCAACTAATTCAGACATATTATATTCTAATCCTCTTTTAATAATAGCCTCATCAATATTACCTTTCAAACCAGTTTGAAAATTTGCATTTAAAAAAGCATGTTTTAAAACGCGAATATCTTCATTTCCATATATATCTAAATATTTTTCTAGTACGATTTTATCTTCTGTTAATGTTCCTGTTTTATCGGTACATAGAATGTTCATAGCTCCAAAGTTTTGAATAGAATCTAATTTTTTTACGATTGTTTTCTTTTTTGACATTCTAATAGCACCTTTTGATAGACAAGATGAAAGAATTACTGGAAGTAGTAAAGGTGTAATAGTAATTGCTATTGCTACAGCAAAGGTAAATGCGGTGACAATGCTATGTTTCCATGCATTTAAAATGAAAACAATTGGAATTATAATTATCATAAATCGTATTAAAAGCTTACTAATGCTTTCTATATCTTTTTGAGATGCGGTTTTTGGTTTTCCTGTGCTAATTGTATGTGCTATTTTTCCAAAATAGGTAGAATCACCAGTTTTTATTACTATACCTTTGGCACTTCCTGAAATAACATTTGTTCCCATAAAACAAATAGTATCTAAATCTGAAATACTTTCTAAATTATTAATTTCCATTTCAGAGTTTTCAGATTTTTTTACAGCATCAGATTCGCCTGTTAAAGTAGATTGACCCACATATAAATCTTTTGATTCAATAATTCTTAGATCAGCAGGGATCATACTGCCAGCAGATAATTTTACAATATCTCCTATAACGAGATTTTTTACATTAATATTGATTTCTTCACCGTTTCTAATTACAGAGCATGTTGTGGCTACTAATTCTTTTAATTCTTCAGCAGCTTTATTAGAACGAAATTCTTCAAAAAAATCAAGAAAAGTGCTTGCAATTATTAAGATAAAAATAACGATAATATTTGCATAGCTAGGAGTTTCGGGGAGAATAACATCTGTATAAAACAAAATTAGAATTATACCAAGTAATATACTATTAAATGGGCTGAATAAACTTTCCAAAAAGTAATGATACCATTTTTTTTCTGTAAGACCCTTGATTTCGTTTAATCCATATTTATGTGTTAGAGAAGAAATTTCTTCTGAAGAAAGTCCAGATTCTTTGACATTATATTTTTTTATAAAGTCATCTTTAGAAATAATACAGTCATTTCCGTATAAATTAGAAATTGATATATTTTCTCTTAAATTATCATTTTTATTTAACATATATTTCAACTCCATTTTTGTTTATAAGTTACAATTCAATGCATCATAAAGGTAGGTCAACCGAAATCTTGATATATAAATATTTTTTTCTTAAAAAAGCTTTAGATCTACTTATTGGTATTTAACAAAAAATATATATCAACATTTCAGTTTACTATGTAAAATTTAGTTTGAATAGTGACTTTTATAATATTTTAACCAATTCATATAAAAAAATTCTTGTTGAATAATATATTATTTAATGTTATTATATAAATATAATTTTTAAGAGGAGAAATTTTATGAAAAAAAAGTATTTAATAAGATTTATAATTTTTTTAATAATATTAAGTTTGATGATTGTTGCAATATTAAATTCGTCTGAAAAAACACAGTATATGAATACTTTAGATTATAAAATAGAGTTATCTGAAAATTCTGAAATGACAATTACTGAAACATGGGATATGTATATAAATAGAACAAATACAATATTTAGAAATATAAAATTATCTGAAAAATATGGTAATGTTGAGGATGTAAATGTCATAGATTTGAGTACAGGAAAAAACTTGAATCAGATATATACAGAAGAATATCATGTTCCAACAGATTCTTTTTATGCTTTACAGGTAGATAGTAACAAGTTTGAAATAGCTTGGGGAACAGGATTAGAAAATAATTTCGGAAGAAAAAAATATCAAATTACATATAAAATTTCAAATATTATAAATAGATATACTGATTGTCAAGAGTGGTATTGGCAATTATTGGGAAAAGGAGAAAATACAGTACCAGTATATAAAGTTACAGGTAAAGTTATATTACCAAAAGGTGTGGAAAATATAGATAATTTAAGAGTATGGGGACATGGTCAAATAAATGGAAATATTGAGAAAACAGATAATAGAGAGATAAATTTTGAAGTAAATAAATTAAATCCAGGTGCTATGTTAGAATTAAGAGTTGTTACTACAGAACAAATTTTTAATGTGCAAAATGAAAATAATTTATATGAATATCAAAATTTAGATAGAATAATTCAAGAAGAAACTGATTGGGCTAATGATGCTAATAATCAAGCAAAAAACACAAGAATTATTTTTGTAATAATTGGAGTAATATATTTATTTTTTATAGTTAAATATATTATTAGAATAATAAGGTATATTAGGATAAATAAAAAAGAAAATGATGGAATAATAAAAAGAAGAATAAAATATTATAGAGATATTCCTAGAGAAAATGAATCAACACCTAATGAAGCATGTTATTTGTATAATTATAATAAAAAGAGTTTAAGTAATTCTTCTGTTCAATATAACATGGTCTCTGCAACAATATTGGATTTATGTTTAAAGAAAATAATAAGTTTACGAGAGCAAAATAAAAAAATATATATAAAAATTCTTAATAGACAACCTCAAGGATTAAAAGCAGATGAAATGGGAATTTTTAAGATATTAAGGGCTGTAGGAAAAAATAATGAAGAATTTGAAATAGATGAATTGAATAAATACGCCAAAAAAGAATATTACAAATATAGTACATGTATTAATAATACCGTAAATTTTGCAAGAAATAATTTATATAGAATAAAACTAATAAATAAACGAGAAGAAAATGAATATGCAAAATGTAGTAATGCTAAACTTAGGGAGAAAATGCTATTAACTGTATATATAGTCTTTGTGGTTATTGCTATATGTATGTATATTCCAGTGTTTAAATTAGAGGCAGCAAGGAGTTTGGGGATTTCGCTTCAATCAAACTTAGTATTTTATATGTTAGGAATATTACCAATTATTATATTAAAAGTATGTTCTTTAAGATTGCAATCAAAAATAAAAAATAAAATTGTAGTATTAACACAAGAAGGAGCAGATGAAAAAGCAAAATGGAAAGGTTTAGCCAATTATATGAAAGACTTTTCGATGATAGATGAAAAAGAAGTGCCAGAATTAGTTATATGGGAAAAGTATTTAGTATATGCAACTGCTTTTGGAATTGCAGATAAAGCGATAGAACAAATGAAAGCTAAATATCCTAAAGTATTTGTAGAAGAGAATTGGGATAATAGTAAGATGTTAAATGAATATCCAATAATAAATTTTGTGTCTAACCCAATATATGTAACATATCATGGATTTAATCCTATTTCAAATATAAATTCAAATATTAAAAGTGCATATCAGATATCAATGACAGAAATTGCAGCACATTCATCATCAAGTGGCTCTGGTGGTGGAGGAGGATTTTCAGGAGGAGGCGGCCGGTGGAGGTGGCCGGAGGCCGGAATGGGAGGCAGATAAAATGAAATCTGACTAGTAACCTGAATTTGAATTTCATAAATAAAAATTAAAAAAACTATGTACAAATTATTTTTTTTATTATATAATCAAAAAGTAAAATAATAGAAAAAGGGGATGCAAAAGAATGAAAAAACTAGAAACACTTGAAAGAGTAAAGAAATATACAGATTGTAGTTTAGTAAATACTAATATAATTAGTGGATTTTTTTGCATCTATAAAAATAGTAAAAGAAACTCTAAACAAAAGCATTAAACATGCTTTTATTCACAGTTTCTTTTTGTGATTTAAGGAGGAGGTTGATTTATGGGAAACTAAAGAGAAATGGTACCATTAAACCTAGAAAAAAATAAAAAATTAATGGAGAAAGAGGGATAAAATGAAAAAAACAAAAATAATATCTAGTTTATTAGTAATAGTAATGTTATTTAGCATTTTACAACCACTAATAAGTAATGCAGAAGCACAAACTAGTATTAAACTTATAAATGCTGATGGTGAAAATGAAAAAATTCTAGTAGGTGAAGAAGAAACTTTTACAATAAATGTTGTTCTTGCAAATACAGTAAGTGGAGCAACAGCTTTATCTGGATTTGTTAAATATGATACTTCAAAATTAGATATAGTAAATAAAGCAGAATCAGAAGGGGTTTATGTAATTAATGGTATAAATAGCTTGGGTGATATAAACATGGTTATGTTTGATAATGATACACCTAATTTAGTTAGTTTTACAAACATGAATTTAACACCAGGGACAACTTTAAGAACTGGTATAATAGTTCCAATAACATTTAAAGTAAAAAAAGGAGCAACTGGAACATTTGATATAGAATTTGACACTGTAAAATATACAAATGCAAAAGATGATGATGAAGAAGTAATATATCCAATTACAATAGGAAATAAAGTAACAGGAACTATAAAAACACCTTTACAGTCTATTTCATTAAATAAAACAGAAACAACTGTAGGTATAGGGTTGACAGATAAATTAACAGTAAATTATACTCCTGCAGATACAACAGATAGCAAAACAGTTACTTGGACAAGTTCAAATAATGGAATTGCTAAAGTTGACAGCACAGGAACTATAACAGGTGTTGCACCAGGAACAGCAACTATTACAGCAAATTGTAATGGAAAAACAGCTAGTTGTAAAGTTACAGTAACAGCAAAATTACAGTCAATTAGCTTAAATAAAACGACAATAGAACTTGCTAAAACACAAACAGCACAATTAGAGGTGGTTTATAAACCTGCTAACACAACTGATAGTAAAGATGTTGTTTGGGAATCTAGCAATCCAGAGGTTGCAACAGTAGATCAAAAAGGTAAAGTTACAGCAATGAAAAACGGAACAGCAACTATTACAGCTACATCAAAAGTTTCAGGAATTAGTCCAGCAACTTGTAAAGTAAATGTTACATCAAAATTACAATCAATTAGTTTAAATGAAACTAATTTTGAAATGAATAAAGGTACAAATAAAACATTAACAGTTAGCTATTTACCAGCAGATACAACAGACAGCAAAAAAGTTACTTGGGAAAGTAGTGATAAATCTATTGCAACAGTAGATGGAAATGGTAAAATTATAGCAGTAGCACCTGGAACAGTTACAATTACAGCAAATTGTAATGGAAAAATAGCTAAAGCAACAGTTACAGTAAAAAGCCCATTAACAGGAATCGAAATTAATGGAGGTAATAGAGAATTATTACCATTACAAAAAGCAAATTTAAGTGTAACATATACACCAGCAGATACAACAGATAGTAAAACTATCCTTTGGAGTACAAGTAATGAGTCTGTTGTAACAGTTAATGCAGAAGGAAGAATAGAAGCAAAAGCACCTGGTACAGCAAAGATTACAGCAAAATGTGGTGAATTTACTTCAACAATAGAAGTAACAGTACCAGAAGTACATACAGAAAGAATCGCGTTTGAAAATGAAAATGTTACAATTGAAAAGAATAAAACTGTATCATCAAAAATTATATACTATCCAGAAAACACAACAGATGATAAAACAGTTATTTGGTCAAGTGAAAATGAAAATATAGCAACAGTAGATAAAGAAGGAAAAATAACAGCAAGATCAGCAGGAACAACAAGAATAAAAGCACAAGTAGGAGATAAGGTTGCTTATTGTGATGTTACAGTAGTTATACCATTAACAGGAATTAAATTAAATTCAAATAAATTAGAAATGATAAAAGGAGCAACACAAAATCTTCAAGTTATATATAATGAAGAAGATACAACAGATGATAAAACAGTTACTTGGACTAGTTTAAATGAAAATGTTGCAATAGTGGATGATAACGGAACAGTAACAGCAAAATCAGCAGGTACTGCAATAATAAAGGCACAAGTAGGAAATTATGTGGTTACTTGTGAAGTAAATGTTAAAGTTCCATTAACAGGAATTTCTATTAAATCTGATATTACATTACTTAAAAATCAATCTGAAACTTTAACAGTAACATATAAACCAGAAGATACAACAGATGACAGAACTGTTACATGGTCAAGTGCAGATGAAAGTATTGCTAAAGTTGACAGTACTGGTAAAATAACAGGAATGAAAGAAGGAACAACAAAAATTACTGCAAAAGTTGGAGAATTTGAAGAAGAATGTACAGTAACAGTAAAAGAAATTAAACTAGAAGGAATAGCAATAAGCAATAAGATTGATACATTATTAAAAGGACAAGAAGCACAATTAGAAGTTATATATACTCCAGAAAATACAACTGATGACAGAACAGTTGAATGGTCTTCAAGTGATGATTCAGTGTTAACAGTTGATGAGAATGGAAAACTAAAAGCTTTGAAAGAAGGAACAGCTGTTATTACTGTTACAAGTGGAGATTTTAAAGATTCTTATGAAGTTGAAGTAAAAGAAATACCACTTACAGGAATGGAAATAAAAGTTGATAATACAACTATAAAAGAAGGAGAAGAAATTCAATTAAATGTCGAATTTACACCAGAAAATACAACAGATAGCAAAGAATTAATATATATATCATCAGATGAATCAATTTTAACAGTTGATGAAAATGGTGTAATAAGAGCAATAAAAGCAGGTAAAGCAGTAGTTACAGTAATCGCAGAAAATGGAGTAAAAACTCAGATTGAATTAACTGTTGAAGGAACAGGTGAAGCTTCAGAAAACTTAACTGGAAAAACTGATAAAGAATCTTCAGTAAATGAGGTTGCATCTCCAAAAACAGGAGATATGAATATAGCTCTTTATAGCATATTAATGTTAGTTTCACTATTAGGAATAGTTATAATAATAAAAAATAGAAAATAGATGTACAAAAAGGGTATTTACTTAAAGATAAATACCCTTTTTTAAGCAATAGGAGGAATAAAAATGCCGAAACATATGGCTGAAAGAAACTTCAAGAAACGTAAGTCACAGAATGTAAAGAAGAAACCACTAAACACAATATTGTTAATTATTTTAATTCTCCTATTTTTATATTCTGCTATTAATGTTGGATTTTGGGCAGTAAGTAATATAGGGCAAAAAAAGCAAGAAACAGAAGTAGCAAAACAAGTTGAAACAGTAAAAAAAGATGAAGAGGGAGAAGAAGTACAGTCAATAGATTTTGGTAAACTTAAAGAAATTAATCAAGATTCAGTGGCTTGGATAAAAATATCAAACACAAATATTAATTATCCAATAATGCAAGCAAATGATAATGAATATTATCTGAAAAAAGATATTTATAAAAAATATAGTTCTTGTGGTTCAATTTTTATGGATTACAGAAATAATAAACAATTTACAGATAAGAATACGGTTATTTTTGGGCATAATCTAACACTTGGAATGATGTTTTCAGATTTACAACAAATCTTAAAAGGAAAATTAGGAAATGATGTATATGTAGATATTTATATGCAGAACAAAATAAAACAGTATAAAGTTTTTTCTTGTTATCAAACAGAACCTGTAGAGGATCCAATAAGTGTTAATATTAGTAATTATAAAGAGTTTTTAGATAATGCTTTGAAAAATAGTCAAATTGATTTTAAAACAAATCCAAATGAACAAGATAACATTATTACACTTTCTACTTGTGATAATACGGGAAAAGAAAGAATAATAGTTCATGCGGTTGCAATTTTAGAAAAAACAATATCTTAAGCTTAAGGAGTGTAAAAAATGAAACATAAATTTGGAATAATTATTTTAATAATATTATTAGTAAATTTGCTATTTATTACAAATGTAAATGCTAATGGAGAAATAGAATTTTCAATTGATGGTAAAGAACAAGTAAAATCAGGAGATACTATTTCTCTAATTATCAGAGCTAGTAATATGGAAAACCAAGAAAAAAAGCCTGTTGGAATAAAATTGGATGTATATTATGAAAAAGAATTATTAGAATTTGTATCAGCTCAAAAAAAGGATGTTGCAAATAATTCATTTGAACTAAATCAAAATTATCCAGAAGAAGGAAGAATAAGAATAGGAATAGTTTCTATGTATTCTATAGATAAATCAGGAGAATTATACGAGGTTAAATTTAAGGCAAAGGAAAATTTATCAAAAGAACAAACAGAAGTAAGAATTGAAGTTAATGAATTAATTGATGGAGATGATAATGAAATACCATCTACAGTAAAAAATGGTATTGTATCATTTGATAAGACACAAGTAACAGAAAATAATAATGCTCAAAGTGTTCAACCAGAAAATAATCAAAGTTCAGATGGGCAAGTAGAAAATAGTCAAAATGTGGCTAATCAGAATAAAGTTCAAACTGAAGAAAATACAGAAAAGGCACAAAATATAATAATAAAAAAAGAAGAAAATAAAAATATAAAGGATTTAATAAAAGAAAATTATCCTACTATTGATACAGAAAAAAGTTTGACTTGGACGGTAGAAAATCCGGAAATATTAGAAATAGATGAAGAAGGAAATATTACACCAAAAAATGTAGGAACAACAAATATTGAAATTACAGATACTGAAGGGAATAAGCAACTAATGCCAATTACAATTGATGAAAATATAGCTAGTATACCAGAAGATTGTTTACCGCCAGAACAAAAAAATCTAGATATGGGAAAATTAATAATTATTGGAATTATAATTCTTGTAATTTTAGTATTTATAATTATTTTCGTAAAAAGAAAGGTAGCAAAGCTACATAAGTGAGGCTTACGCGGTTCTTTTTATGGGTAACCTTTCTTGTTATATACGGAAAAATCCATATAGGGTCAAGATAAAAGCCGATTTTTCCTATACAATAAAAAAAGTAAAAAATAAAAAGTAAATGGAGATGATAATGTGAAACCCAAAAAAAGTATAGTAAAAATTTTTGTAATTACAATACTATTTATTTTCGTAGAAATGTTTTTTGTGTATAAAAATTCATATGCATTAGAAGAATATAAAATAAAAGAATTTTTTCCATTAGATCAAAAAGCAATAGATGCTACGAAAGATGTTGAAATAGATCAAGAAACAATAAAAAAGGCTCAAGAAATAGAAGAAAATCAGAATACTAATTTGCTTGCAACTAGAGCAGCAACAAATACAACTGATATTAATTTAGGAAAAGCATATTCTAATTATAAAGCTATATATGTAGAAAATGATAAGCAAAATATATATATTTTAACAGACTCAAGAGGATCAAATACTGATAAGACTTCTTATTATGCTTATTTTAAAATAATGAAACAAAATGTAGAAACAAATGAAACAAAAACAATAATAACTAAAGGTAAGCAAACTACTACATCAAATGAAAAAGCAATGTATCCAGTAGCTTATTATGTATTTGAAAATATGATTTATTTAGAATGTGTAGAATATAATGATTCTATTCAACAATATGAAAAAGTCCAAGTAATCGGTTTTGATACAAAAACAGGCACAATTAGATTTGATAAAGAATTTGCTGTAACAATAGGAGTAAATGATAAATATCCATCATTTGCGGTTGATTCAGAACAGAGATTTTATTTTGTAAATGATTATGAACAAATTAAAGTGTATAATAATCAAGCAAAATTAATATATCATTTTAATAAAGCAAACACAGGAACAAATGAAATAATTATCAATTCAGTATCACCAAATGATAATGTTTTATTATTTTCTGTTAATGGAACAAGAAATAGTCCATACAGAAAATTAGTATATCAAGGAGTACAAAAATTAAATGAAGGTAAATTTGTATTCCAAGATGCATATGTTGTTATACAGGCTAACCAACAAGATCCAGTATGGCATTTTCTTGATAATGAATATGCAGTAAGTCAATATGGGGAAATTGTTAAATTTAATTTTAATGCAAGCAACCAAACAGGGATTACTATGCAAACAATAGAAAATTGTAATAAATATCAATATGATACATATGCAAGTTTGCCTAAAAAAGGAAAATTATTTGCACAGATTGGAAATAGACTTTATGTAATAGGTGCTAATAATAAAATATATGTGTATGACAAAAATAATAATTATAAGTATTTAGGTAGCATAGAAGGAATTCTAGATGAAGATGAAGATATTTTGAATGTGGAGAATATAGAAACAGTTAATAATCAAGCATATATTTATTATATAAAAAATGGTAATCGTTATTTGAAAAAAGTAAATTTAAGCAATGAACAAATAACTGATAAAAAGACAATTACTTATTCAAATCATAGTTCTACAAAACATACTCAAGACGAGATAGAACAAAAATTTGAAAAAACAAATTTATTTGATTATACAAAAAATATATATGATGTACAGCCAAATTATCAAGCACCATATAAAGAAGGAACTTTAAAGCAAGGGGTTATTACAGATACATTAAATAGAATTAATTTTTATCGTTGGTTATATGGAGTAGATGAAGTAACTTTAAATACTAATAGAATGGCAAGAAATCAAAAGGGAGCTTTAATACAAAAAGTAACAAATAAATTAACACATACACCTTCTAAACCAGAAGGAATGTCAGATGCATTTTATCAAGAAGCATATGATGGATGTAATGCTAAATACCAAGAGGGAGATACATATTCAGGAAATTGTGCATTTAATTATCAGCCATTAAATATACATATTGATGGTTATGTAGATGATATTAATAATGTTTATTTTACGGGATATGACGATGCTGTTGGCCATCGATGGAGTATATTAGATCCATATGCATATGCAACAAGTTTTGGATATTGTAGTCCTTATTCAACAGTATCTATGTATTTTGATGACACAAATACAGATGCAATCACAGAAGATTTTTATGCTTATCCTACGGCAGGAAATTTTCCAAAGAGATTATTTAAAACAAATGAAAAATGGTCTTTCTATTTTGTTAAGAAGAGTACACTAACAAGTAATTTTAAAGTAGAATTTATATATAATGGAAAGACATATCAGGCTACAAATGTGGCAACAGAAATAACTACTCCTGCTATTACATTTAATATGCCAAGTGAATTAGTGAATTTATTAGGCGGAAGTGGAAAAACAATGCCAGAAGCAAAAATAACTGTGAAAATAAGTGGTGTAAAAGATGAAGATTTGAATGATAATATTTATACTTATGATGTTAATTTCTTTTCAATGAAAAATGACCTATTAAAAGGCGATGTGAATTATGATGGAAAAGTAAGACTATATGATGCTTTGCAAATATTAAAACAATCAATATTAGGTGGAAATTTATCAGATGAAATGCTTTATATTATGGACTACAATGATGATGGAAAAGTAAGATTATATGATGCATTAAAATTTTTACAACAAGCAATATTAGGTTAAAATATAGATTATATTGAAAGGGGAATGGTTATGAAAAAAATATTAGGATATTCAATAATTGTAGCAATTTTTATAGTTATTTTTTCAGGATTAAATTTTAAATCAAATGCTGCAAGTGTTAATGCAACAGACATAACTTTATATGCTATGACAAGTTCATATAATAAATATATATCTATACCACAGAATTTACCACAAGAATTTCAGATAGTAGTAACCGGAGCAACTAATGTAACTTACAAAGTAATAAGTGGTGATATTTCTGTATCTGATACAGGATTGGTTACTCCTAAAACTACTATTATGTATTATGCAGGTGGGTATTATACTAATGATCCTGCCTATAGTATAGATGATTCAAAAGCATATACAAAAATTTCATTTGGAGATGCTGTTATTAGAGTCACAGCAGGTAGTCAAACATTTGATATTAATGTTCATGTTTTAGACTATGTTCCAGTGTATGCAGAACAAGTAATGGATGAATTCATTAAAGAGAATATTAATTCATCTATGTCAGATATGGAAAAAGCAGGAATAATAATGAAATATGTATTAAATACATATGATTATAAAACAGGTGTTTCAAGTGCAGCAAGTATGATTGTAATAGGTGGTGGAGACTGCTGGGCAAATTCAGATTTAGTAGTTGCATTAGGACTAAAAGCAGGAATAAATGTATGGACACGTGATGCATATAGAGATATAGGAGCAGGTTCTGGGCATGTAAATGTAATGTTTGAAGATGATGGAAAATATTACATAATAGAGGCTGGAACTACTGGAGAAGCTCCAAGAGATGGAGGATATATAATACCAAAATCTAGTTTATTTAGTTATGAACTAAAAAATGGTAAAGCATACATATATCAATATGATGGAAAAAGTAGTGATAAAACAATAACAGTACCATCTAAAATTGATGGTTATGAAGTTGCAGGAATAGAGAGCAAAGCTTTTGAAAGGTTAAAAACAGAAGAAGTAATATTACCATCAACAATTACAAGTATTGAAAGTTTAACATTTAATGAATGTGCGAATTTAAAAAAAGTAGTTATTCCAGAAGGGGTAACAAAAATAGGAGAATCAGCGTTCGAAGAATGTACAAGTCTAAATGAAATAACTTTACCAAGTACACTTCAAACAATAGAAAAAAATGCTTTTTATAGATGTTCAAGCTTAGAAACTATTAATATACCAAGTTCTGTAACAACAATAGGAGATACAGTATTTACAGAATGTTCAAGTATGAAGAGTATTACTTGTGATTCAAATAATAAAAATTATTCTTCAGAAGCAGGAGTGTTATATAATAAAAACAAAACAGAACTAATTGCTATTCCTTATGATATTACTTCTTTAAAAATAGCAAATACTATTGAAACAATACCAACTAGAATATGTTTCGAAAATACAAATATAAAAGAATTAGTAATACCTGAATCTGTAAAAATAATTGAAGAACATGCCTTTTATGGTTGTACAGGAATAGAATCAATAATTTTTGAGGATGCGGGATTAGAAAGAATTGAACGTGGTGCATTTTGGAATTGTACATCAGTAAAAAATGATATAGTGTTTCCTTCAACATTGAAATTTATAGGTGACCATGCTTTTTGTCAGGCTTATGAGCTTAAATCAATAACAATACCAGGATCAGTAAAAGAAATTGGAGCTGATGCTTTTGTAAGTTGTAAAAAACTTGAGGAAGTTAATATATTAGGTGAAGGGTTAGAAACAATAGGAGATAATGCTTTTCGATCTTGTGAAGCTCTAAAAGGGGAACTTATAATACCTGCTAGCGTAAAATATATTGGAAGATATGCATTTGGTATTATTGGAAGAAATTTAGATAAAATAATTTTTTACACAGATTTGCCAGAAATAGATCCAGAAGCTTTTTATTCATTAAAAGAATTAAGCAAAATTTATTATAGAAAAGGAACAACTGGATTTAATGAAAGTAATACTGAATATACAGCAAATTTTGAAAAAACAAATTATTCTATAAAACCAAATAGCACACAAGAAATGAATTTACAATTCTTATGTGACAAAGTAAAAAATTATGTTTCAAGTATTACATATACATCAGATAATACTAATGTAGCATATTTTAGTAATGGTTCAGTAAATAAACTAACAACGAAAAATGAAGGATCTGCTCAAATAACAGCTAACATTACATATAAAGATGGAACTAAAGAACAAGTAGTAACAAAAGTGCAGGTTAGCAAAGCAAAAAAAGGAGATGTCAACAAGGATGGAAAAGTAACATTATATGATGCATTGCAAATATTAAAACAATCAATATTGGGTGGAAATTTATCAGATGAGATGCTTTATATTATGGATTATAATGATGATGGAAAAGTAAAATTGTATGATGCATTAAAATTTTTACAACAAGCAATATT
>CALXSO010000125.1 GCA_944391155.1 uncultured Clostridia bacterium | reverse complement strand
TAAAATTAACTAAAAATGAACAACAAATATTAAATTTAATAATAAATAATAACCAAATAACAAGAGAAGAAATTGTAAATGAAACTAATCTTTCAGATAGAACTATATCAAGAGCAATAAAATATTTACAAGAAGTAAAGATAATAGAAAGAGAAGGTTCAAAGAAAACAGGAAGCTGGAAAATCTTAAAGTAATTTATAAAGGGAGAACGATTATAATGGTAAATTTAGAACTATATAGAATATTTAAAGTTGTAGCAGAAGAAGAAAATTTAACGAAAGCAAGTGAAATTTTACATATTTCACAACCAGCAGTAACTAAACATATTAAAAATTTGGAAAATGAATTACATGTTCAACTATTTAAAAGAAGTAAGTATGGAATGATATTGAATGAAAATGGGAAAAAACTATATTCACAAATAAAAGATGCTATTGATGTTATTTTAAAGGCAGAAGATATTTTTAATATGCATTCAAATATAAATTTAGGTGTACATGTAAATATGCCTAGCAAAATTTATAATAGTGCGATTTTGAAATTTTATGATGACCATCAAAATAGTATTATTAATATACATCAATTAACAGCTGAAAATATGTTTTCAATGTTAGAAAAACAAAAAATAGACCTTGCATTCTCAAAAAAATACAGTGATGAAATATATAATTCAAAGGAAATTAAATTTATAAAAATTGGAGAACTACATGATGTATTTATTGTAAATGCTAATTCACAGTATTTAAATAAAAAACTTTCTAAAAAGGATTTAAGAAATACAACAATTTATACATTGAAAAAATTTTCTAGTGCATATCAAAATTTAATAAAAGAGCTTGAATATAGCGAAAGCGATACAATTAATGTCGATAACGTCAACTATACTGCAATGCTTGAATTATTAAAAGTTAGAGATATAATAACTGTTATAACTAAAGAATATGTAGAAGAAAAAATAGCCGATAATGAATTATGCGTTTTAGATGTTGGTTTTTCACTTCCAAATGCGGAATTTGGATTGTACTATAATGTTAATAATAAATTTAAAGAATTAAATGATTTAATTGAAATTTTAAAAAATAATTGCAAAGTATAACTTCAAGTTATATTTTACAAACAAATATGTATTTTACATAATGCCAACACCCTCTTATAATTAAATTGACGGAAGTCAAACTTATTATAAAGGGGAATTTTTATATGGTAACAAATTTTTCATTAAATGATAATACTCAAAAAGAAATATTAAAGCACCTAGAAATAACATCAAAATTACTAAGTAAAGTAGGAACAGAATTATCTGGAACACAAAAGGAAAGTATGATATATGCAATGCCTGATTTAGGAATAGCACAAAATGGCACAAGAATGTTAGGTGGATTTTACACAGGTTCTTGCTATTCTTGGGATTCTGATGTTCCATTTATTCCTGTAGATGCAACTGTGAATGTTTGTGGTACAGCGGTTTATAGATTAAAGCAAAAAATAACGCCACAGGAGTTTCAAAGAAGATTAGATGGAGTTATGAAAAATAGAGAAATATATTTAAAATATGCAACAACACATCTTCCATCACAAATATTGGATTCAATTGATTTAGAAAGAGAAGATAAATTTTATTGGAATTATAATGTAGGAAATCATTTTGCAATTTTGGCAGAACAAAATGGAGAAAATTCTGAACTTCCAGAAGGTCAATATATGATAGTTCATGCTTCTGCAATAGAATTAAAAAAAGATAACTTAAAATATGGCTTATATCCTGTAGAAGGTAACTGGTATTATGATGATATTCAAACAATATATGATGATAAAGAAAATAGATATTTAAGATATATTTATGGAAAAAAAGCTGATCAATTTTCAGAATTAGCTAATATATTACAAAGAATAAATAAAGATAGAAATAGATATTTTTGTAATGCTGTTTTAGGCGAATTGGCAGGTGAAGAAGTTATTAATTTAAGTCATTATGGAATGCCTACTAAAAATGCTATATGTATAGGTTGTCAATGGGAACAAGATAACTTTACTTTATTAACTGCACCTGGAAACGACATTTATTTGGTCCATCCTGATTTATCTTCTAAAAATACAATAAAATTAAAAGATAAACAAATTACTCTAACACCACATGGCTGCGGTGTAATGCTTAAAAATAGTAGTGATACAATTGAATATTTAGATGATGGAATACTGATTGGAAATAAGCATTTCAAAAAAGGAGAAAGTATTAATATTGGAAATGATGTATTGGTAAGAACAAATGGTATGTATTCAGAACAGGTAAAACAACATATAGAAAAAGTCTTGGACAGATGTCCTGGAACAATTTATGGGCAAATTCACCAGTTATTTGCAAGGACAAAATATGGAGACTTTGATTATAGTAGAAGAGATATAGAAAGAGAATAGATAGGAGATTTTTATAATGGAAATATTATTAACAAGACATGGTCAAACGGAATGGAATTTATTAAAAAAAGTACAAGGAAAAGCAGATATAGAATTAAATGAAAAAGGAATCCAACAAGCAGAAGAAACAAGAGATTTCTTGAAAAATGAAAAAATAGATTTAATTCTATGTTCTCCTTTAAAGAGAGCCTTACAAACTGCTGAAATTATTAATCAAGGAAGAAATATTAGGATGATAATAGATGAAAGAGTTTCAGAAAGGGATTTTGGAGAATTTGAAGGAATGTCTAATACTGACTTTGATTTTAATGCTTTTTGGAGTTACAAGCAAAATTTAAAATATGATAAAGCAGAAAATATAAAGGACTTTTTTGGAAGGGTATATGATTTTTTGGAGAGCATCAAAAATGAATATGCTGGAAAAAGAATATTAATAGTGGCACATGGAGGGATTAGTATACCAGTTAAATGTTATTTTGAAGGAATACCAAATGCTGAAACACTATTGCCATTGTGCTTAGGAAATTGTGAAGTTGCAAAATATTCTTATAAAGAATTAGAATTAGAAAGATAAATATTATAGAAATCTGCCACCGATAGTGGCAGATTTCTATAATTCAAAATCCCAATCTTTTTCATACTTTTCATTTTCAATCTGTTTTACAGGATCAATATAAACTTTTCTTAAAAAATTATTTTCTTTCTCT
>CALXSO010000124.1 GCA_944391155.1 uncultured Clostridia bacterium | reverse complement strand
TTGTCAATATTTTTTTTATATTTTTTAACTTTATTTTTTTGAGCAAAATAAAAGATTAGTAGCTGTCATTTTCTATATTTGCATTTATTCTTTTTACTAATTCTTACGTAAAAAATATTTATATTTTTTTCTCTTGCTTGGTACTTAATTATATTAGCATAATATTTTTATTTTGTCAACAACTTTTTTTAATTTTTTTGTTATTTTTTTTTTACTATTTTTTAAAATTATTATTATGCCTTAATTGATGCTTTATTTTTAAAGAAATTTTGATTGTTTGTCTTCAAATTTTCTTTAATTATTTTAAAAAAAATACGTATATTGATTAGTATTTAATTTTTTTCTTGCTCTACTTTTATATATTATCATATTCTTATCAATTATGTCAATGTATTTTCTTTGTTAATTTATGGTAAATATTATTGCATGATTACTAATCAGCCTTATTTCAATGTAGCATTGTTTTCAACATAACACACTATATCTAAAAAATGTCTTAAAATTGATTTTGAAGACAAAAACTTTATTAAACCTGTATAGATCTTTCATGATTTTTTATCTATATTTTTATTTCTAGATTTCAACTAATATTAAATCATCTCCAATACATTTTATGTTTTTCCAAGGTATTACTATATCATTATTTTGTGAAAATATGTTTAATAATTTATTATTACCTGGAACTATTATAGATGTTATTACTCCAGATTCTAAATCAGCACAAACATCTTGCACATATCCAAGTCTTTTTCCATCTTTTATATTAACTACTTCTTTGTGTTTAAAATCTAATCCTTTATCTTGCATATATACTCCTCCATATTCTTTTTCTTTTTATTATAACTATTCTTATTTTTTATAAATATTCTTATTTTTGCTAATTTAGAAATTTATATTAAATTTATCTATACCATTTTTTTATATGCTCTATTGCATTTTTTTCTAATCTTGATACCTGTGCTTGTGAAATTCCTATTTCTTCAGCTACTTCCATTTGTGTTCTGCCATCAAAGAATCTTTTAGTTATTATCATTTTTTCTTTTTCATTTAATTTTTTCATTGCTTGTATCATTGTCATTTTTTCTGCCCATAGTTCGTCAGTATTTTTTTTATCTTTTACTTGGTCCATAATAAATATATTTTCTGTTCCATCATTATATACTGGTTCTTGCAAAGATATAGGATCTTGTATTGCATCTAAACTAAATGCGATATCTTCTTTTTCCACTTGAAGTTCCTTTGCTATCTCTTCTACTGATGGTTCTCTTCCAAATTCCTTTGTATACTTTTCTTTATATTGTATTATTTTATATGCTAAATCTCGTACCGATCTGCTAACTCTAATACTATTATTATCTCTTAAATATCTTTTTACTTCTCCAATTATCATAGGTACTGCATATGTTGAAAATTGAACTTTTTGACTTATGTCAAAATTATCTATAGCTTTAATCAATCCTACACATCCTACTTGGAATAAGTCATCTGCTGATTCTGATTTTCTGTAAAACCTTTGTATTACACTTAATACTAGTCTTAGATTTCCATTTATAAATATATCTCGTGCTTCATTATCTCCTTCTTTTATCTTATATAATAGTTCTTCTTTTTCTTTTTTAGATAATATTGGTAGTTTCGATGTGTTTACTCCACAAATTTCTACTTTGTTTATCAAAAAGAAAACCTCCTTATGAAAAATACTTAATTTTATTATTTCCCATATGTGGTTTTCTATTCATCTTTTATTTCCTTTTTTCATCCGGTTTTACTTATTATGTCTTTTTTCATTTTATTTATAATCTTTTTTTCTAATCGTGAAATATAGCTTTGTGATATTCCTAATTCATCTGCTACTTCCTTTTGTGTTTTTTCTTTTCCTGTTTTAAATCCAAATCTCATTTCCATTATATTTTTTTCTCTACTATTTAGTTTTAATATTGATGCTCTTAATAATGTTTTATCTACTTCATCTTCTAAATTTCTTGATGTTATATCTGGATCTGTTCCTAAAACATCTGATAATAATAATTCATTTCCGTCTCCATCTTTGTTTAGTGGTTCATCAATTGATACTTCCCCTTTTATTTTATTATTTTTTCTTAAATACATTAAAATTTCATTTTCAATACATCTTGAAGCATATGTGGCTAATTTTATTTTTTTATCCGAGTTAAATGTATTTACGCCTTTCATTAATCCTATTGTTCCTATTGATATTAAATCTTCTATACCTATTCCTGTATTTTCAAATTTTTTTGCAATATAAACTACTAATCTTAAATTTCTTTCTACTAATGTTTGTCTTGCTACTAAATTATCTTCTTCTGATAATTTTTCTATCATTTTTTCTTCTTCTTCTGGTGATAATGGTGGTGGTAATGTTTGACTCCCTGCAATATAAAAAATAGGTAAATATTCTATTTCATTATCTTCATTTATGTATTTTGCACATATTGTGCATATGCTGTTTTTTACAAATTCTAATATTTTCATTTTGCTAAGCCTCCTTACTGTTAATTGTTTATATTAATTCTATTCCGATTAAACCATTATATTCTCCTCTTTTGGTAAGAGCTTTATTATATATTCCAATAATTACATTTTTTCTTATGTTTTCTTCTTCTTTTTCTATTTTTACTTTATCTGCTTTTATTCCTAATAGCATACCGTTTTGTTTTCCTAAGGATGAATATGGTATAACTCTTAATTTTGGTAAGTATTCGTTTTTTATATTTTCCGGAATACTTTCTAAATCACCTCCTAAAATTTTTTCTAAATTATTTAATAATTCTTTTGGTAAAATGTCATATAGTTCTGTGTGTTCAATGACAATTACTGGCATTCCTGAAATTGGATCCTTTAATAAATTTCCTGTATCAATCATTACTTTTATATTTTTTTCTTTTCCTTGTATTTTTATATTTACATTACAAAACATATCCTTTTTAGAAATTTTGTTTTTTACTACTTTAAAACCCGCTATTAATATTATACTTGCAATTATTGCTCCTATAAATATTGTTTTTAGAGGGTATGTTCCTAAAAATAATCCATCTTTCATTATTATATTTTGTGGTTTTATGATATATATCATTGAAAATGCTACTCCTCCAAAAAGAAAAGATGTTAGATAAAATAATAATGTTATTTTTCCTAAAGTTTTAATTCCTTTTGGATTGAATGCAATATATACCATTATTATAGATAACAATATTTTTGTGAATAAATTCGAAAATATTGCTAAATTGGAAATATATGATACTACAGAATATATTGCTCCGATTAAACTTGCTATTAAAATTCTTATGTGCTTTATTTTATTTTTTGTTACTATTGCTGTTGCATACATTATGATGCTATTCATTATTAAATTTTCTATTATTACAACATCTAGGTAAATTGTCATTTATATCACCTGCTTTGATATTGTACTACCATTCTTTTGAAAAATCTGTCTTTTCTTATTGTAGAAAAAAAGAAATAATCGATTTGTTTCGATTATTTCTTTAAATAAATTT
>CALXSO010000123.1 GCA_944391155.1 uncultured Clostridia bacterium | reverse complement strand
ACTGGTATTAGTGGGTGCTGCAAATGTAGGTAATGCAGATGCTATTAGTAGTGTAGACATTGCTAACATACTAATAAATAACCGAGTTACTTTTGATTTCATTCTGTTCATAATGTTTTCCTCCTTTTGATATGAAATCACAATGGTTACTGTATTTAAAATTGCATCCAAACAAGATACAATTTTAAATCTATTAATACTACAAATCTACAAGAGAAAAAATAATATAAAAAACAAAAGTATGATAAAATATTAAAAAAAAATAAAAAAACTACCAAAAAAAAGAATTAATGGTAGTAAAATAAAAAAATAAAACAATAATTATAATGAAATACACATAAGAATAGCATCATCGTTTTCATAATATTTTTTTCTAACTCCAACAATTTTAAAACCTTGTTTTTTATATAAATTTATTGCTGGAATGTTATTTTCATTAACCTCAAGATTTATTTTTTTTACATTATTATTTTTACAATAATTAATAATATGAGTTAATAACAAAGAGCCAAAACCTTGTTGTCTATAATTTTTATGTATTGCAATATTCATTATATCAGCCTCATCTAAAATGACTTTTATACCAACAAAACCAACTATTTTTTCTTCTATCTTAGCCAAAAACCAAACTGAATTAGATGACAAAAAATCATCTTTCAAATTTTGAACATTCCAAAAATCATCAAAATAATTATAATCAATTGAATCAATATCTTCTAACTGCATTTTAGATATTTGAATGGTATTACTTTCTAATTGTTTTTGAGCTTGAGGTTTTTTTAAATATAATGGAAGTAAATAATTGTTAGAATTTTCAGTTAAACCATTATAATATTTTTCAAGTCCTATTAAACCTAACTTAGTAACATCTAAATCATTATCAGAAGAGTTAACAAATTGACAGTTAGAAAAATCTTTCTCAATAGTATTTTTATATGCAACACTTCCATCACCAACAAATACAATCTGAGCATTACTATATTTATTATTTAAAATAGATAAACAATTTTGTATAGAATTTGCTTGTGGAAGCTCTAGAATTTTATAAACAGAATCTTTTAACTCATATAATGCAAAATAGCAATTATCATTTTTACAATCAATAATACTACAGATTATAGATGAACTGCTTACATTATGAGCAAGACATTCCAATGAATTAACACCGATTGCAGGAATATTAAGACTATCAGAAAAAGCCTTTAAAGTAGCAATTCCTATCCTAATACCAGTAAAGGAACCAGGACCAACATCACATACAAATAAATCCATATCGGAAATTTTAAGATTATTTTCATATAATATTTTTTCAATTGAAGGCAATAAAATTTCAGAATGTGTTAAACCTTCATTTAGTACAATCTTATCTATTAAATTATAATTTTCTAATAAAGCAACACCACATAATTTACTTGAAGTGTCAATTGCCAATATTTTCAAGATAATTCCTCCTTTAATAAAATTCTAAATTAATCATAAAAAGATTTTAAACATTCTAAAATTTTATCATATTTTTCTCCATGAGAAGTAATATTAAAAAATCTTTTATTTTCATTTTCATCTACTTTTGTAATTTCAATTGAAATAAAATCTTTAGGTAAAGCATCTTTTATAAGTTCGCCCCATTCAATTAGGCAAATACCATTTTCAAAATATTCTTCTCCACCAATTTCATAAAATTCAGAAACATCTTCTAAACGATATACATCAAAATGATATATATTAATATTATCTTTTTTGTATTCATTAACAATATTAAAAGTTGGGCTTGAGATTTCATCTTCAAGATTAAAATAAGTAAGAAAGCCTTCTGTAAACTTAGTTTTTCCAGAACCTAATTCACCTGATAATACGACTACATCTCCTGTATTTAATAAAGTAGCTAAATTTTTTCCAAGTTCTAAAGTATCAACTAATGAATTAGATTCATATATATATGAATTCATAAATAACTCCTTTAATAAAAGATTTGATAACATAAATATTATACTATAAAAATATAGTAAAAATCAATGAATAATAGAGTTAAATAAAAAAAATCAATAAAACCTATTGATAAAATTACATGTTTGTAATATAATTGAAACGAAAATGTAATAAAAGTGAAATAGAAAAATTGAAGGGAAGGTAACTATGTTTAAATTTGGGTTTGGACAAGATGTTGGTATAGATTTAGGAACTGCAACAGTAATTGTATATGTAAAAGGAAAAGGTATAGTACTAAGAGAACCATCAGTTGTTGCAGTTGATAATAATTCAGGAGAAGTACTAGCTGTAGGAGGAGAAGCTCGAAGAATGCTAGGAAGAACACCAGGAAACATTGTAGCAACTAGACCATTGCGTGATGGAGTAATTTCAGATTACACAGTAACAGAAAAAATGTTAAAATATTTCATAAACAAAGTATGTGGTAAATTTATATTTGCACCAAGAATAATGATTTGTATACCTTCTCAAGTAACTGAAGTAGAAAAAAAAGCTGTAATTGATGCAGCAACACAAGCTGGAGCAAGAAAAGTATATTTAATTGAAGAGCCAATTGCAGCAGCAATTGGAGCAGGCATAGACATTGCTAAACCTTGTGGAAATATGGTTGTGGACATTGGGGGAGGAACAACAGATATAGCAGTAATCTCATTAGGTGGCTCAGTTGTAAATTCATCAATAAAAGTTGCAGGAGATAAATTTGATGAAGCAATTGTAAAATATATAAAGAAAAAACATAATATAGCAATAGGAGAAAGAACAGCAGAAGATTTAAAAGTCAACATTGGATGTGTATATCCAAAAATACAAGATGTAGAAATGGATATAAGAGGAAGAGACTTAATTACAGGATTGCCAAAAACAGTAACAATTCATTCAACAGAAATGTTAGAAGCACTAATTGAACCAGCCACAATGATTGTAGATGCAGTACATGGAGTACTTGAAAGAACACAACCAGAACTTGCAGCAGACATAAGTGATAAAGGAATATACATGACAGGTGGAGGTTGTTTAATAGATGGACTAGACAGACTATTACAAGAAAAAACAGGAATAAATGTAATGATTGCACAAGATACAGTTTCATGCGTTGCTTTAGGAACAGGAAAGGCTTTAGAAAATTTAGATGTTTTAGACGGGAAAACAAATAGAAAGTAATGAATTTATAAAGTAAAATGTATAAATTTTTGAAATTTAAATTATAGATATAATTATTAAAGAGGAACCTTAAAAGATTCCTCTTTTTTGAAAATGCAACAGATTAAAAAGGTTTTATATCATCATAGAATAAAACAAAAAATAAGAAAATCTAATGGGAAAATTTTAACACAAAATAGTAAAACAATCAGCTTGAAAATAATGTTAAAATATGGCATAATAATAAAGAAATTCAATAGTGTAAGAGATTAAATAAATTATAAAAATTAAAAATATATTCATAATACATTATACCATATGAGAAAGGGATGAAAAGCAAAGATGAAAGTAGCATTTATAACATTGGGATGTAAAGTAAACCAATATGAAACTAATGCAATGGCACAAAAATTCATAAAAAATGGATATGAATTAATCGAAGATGAAAATAAAATTGCTGATATTTATATAATAAACACTTGTACAGTGACAAATATGTCAGATAGAAAATCAAGACAAATGCTAAGAAGAGTAAAAGAAAAAAATAAAAAAGCAATTGTAGTAGCAGTAGGATGCTATGCTCAAGTAGCAAAAAATGAGCTTGAAAAAATTCCAGAAATAGACTTAGTTTTAGGAAATAATGAAAAAGCAAACATTGTTAACATTGTAAGAAAATTTATTTTAGAAAATAAGAAAGAGTTAGAAATAGAAGATGTAATGCAAACAAAAGAATTTGTTGAATTTGGTGATACAACATTTACAGAGAAAACAAGAGCGGTAATAAAGGTACAAGATGGATGTGATAGGTTTTGTTCATATTGTATAATTCCATATGCTAGAGGAAGAGTTAGAAGTAGAAAACCAGAAAATATAATTTCAGAAATAACAAAAATTGCAAAAAATGGAATAAAAGAAGTTGTAATTACTGGTATTCATATAGCATCTTATGGGAAAGATTTTAAAAATAATTATAAATTAATAGATCTATTAGAGGATATAAACAAAATAGATGGAATTCAAAGAATAAGATTAGGTTCACTTGAACCATTACTCATAAATAAAGAATTTATGGAAAGACTAAGTAAATTAGAAAAAATATGCCATCATTTTCATCTATCTTTACAAAGTGGATGTGATGATACTTTAAAAAGAATGAATAGAAGATATACTACAGAAGAATTTACAGAAATAGTGAAAATATTAAGAGAATATTACAAAGATGTTATATTAACAACAGATATAATTGTAGGATTTCCTGGGGAGACTGAAGAAGAATTTAATAAAACATATAAATTTTTAGAAGAAATAAAATTTTATAAAATGCATGTCTTTAAATATTCACCTAGAAAAGGAACAAAAGCTGCAATTATGAAATATCAAATAGATGGAAACACAAAAGAAGAGAGAAGTAAAAAATTAATAGAATTATCAAATAGAAATGAACTTTATTATAATAAAAAATATATAAATAAAGAAGTAGAAGTATTATTTGAAGAAAAAAAAGAAAAAATATATCACGGACATACCAAAAATTATATTTTGATATATTGTGAAACAGAAGAAAAATTAGAAAATCAAATAAAAAAAGTAACATGCAAACAGGCATATCAAGATCATATATATGGAGAATTAATATAAAAAAACCATCAATTAATAAATAGATAAAATTCATCAAAAAAATTACAAGCTCAGTGTAGTATAAAATTGCAAAAGTTTAACAGTAACAAAAATGTAACAGAAATGACATGAAAATGAAATAAAAATGTAATGGAAAAAAATATGAAATAACTTGAATAATTTGTAAAAATGTAGTATAAGTAGAATGAAGAATAAAACTACAAAGGAGGAAGAATGATGGCTAATTTAAGTGATGAAAAAAATATTCCAGGAGTATTTGGTGGAGTAGAATTTGGTAATAGCAATGATAAAAATCAAAATAATAATCAAAATACAAACAATACTGAATTTATGCAAAATGCAGGAACAATAAGAAATCAAGATTTGCCAGTTAAAAGAGGATTTTGGTCAAAATTCAAAACATTTTGGCTACAAGAAGTAGATTGGAATAGAGAAATAAAAATAAAATTAACACCATATCAACAAAAAGTAGAAGATGAAATAAATGAATTTTTACATCAAGAAATTACTTGGGAAAAAGTACATGACTTTTTATTTCAAGAAATTAAATTTGGAAAAAGAAAAAATAAATAATGATATTTAATAAAAAACGGTATAGCATATTAGCCATTATTGTGCTATACTTTTTTTGTTATAAGCAGAAAAATAGAGATTAGCATAAAAATTATACATTAAATTAATTGAAATTATTTCACATTGGAAAACGTTTAAGAAAGTGAAAAGAATAATTGAAGAAATAAAAAGATTTAAAAGAAAATAAAAATAGGAAAGGACAAAAAATGGCAAAAAGTAAAACTATATTTGTATGTAATGAATGTGGATATGAATCAGCAAAATGGCTTGGAAAATGTCCAGCATGTAATAGTTGGAATAGTTTTTTTGAAGAAAAAGTAGTAGAAAGTAAAAACTCAAAATTAAAATCAGAAGACAAAAAAAGAAACATTCCACAAAAATTGAATTCATATGAGGCAAAACAAACATTCAGAACTTCAACTGGATTTGGAGAATTAGATAGAGTATTAGGAGGAGGTTTAGTAAAAGGTTCACTAATATTATTAGGAGGAGAGCCAGGTATTGGAAAATCAACACTAATATTGCAAATTTGTGATAAAGTAAAAGGAGAAGGAAAAGTATTATATGTTTCTGGAGAAGAGTCTGCAGAGCAGATAAAATTCAGAGCAGACAGATTAGGAATAAACAATGAAGATATACTTTTTTTAGGAGAAACAGACATAGATATAGTAAATCAAGCAATAATAGATATTACCCCAAAACTAGTAATAATAGATTCAATACAAACAATGTATTCAGAAGAATTATCAGCAGCAGCAGGAAGTGTAAGTCAAGTTAGAGAAATAACATCACAAATAATGAGAATATGTAAATCAAGAGAAATCACAACAATAATCATAGGACATGTTACAAAAGATGGAAATATAGCAGGACCTAGAGTTTTAGAACATATGGTAGACACAGTCCTATATTTAGAAGGAGAAAGATACTTTTCATATAGAATATTAAGAGGAGTAAAAAATCGTTTTGGTTCAACAAATGAAATAGGTATGTTTGAAATGAAAGAAAAGGGAATGACAGAAATAACAAATCCATCAGATATACTAATTTCAGAAAGAGAAGACAACCCAGCAGGATCTTGTATAGTATCTTGTATGGAAGGAACAAGACCAATACTTGTAGAATTACAAGCACTCACAACGCAAAGTATATTTGGATTTCCAAAAAGAACAGCAAATGGAGTAGATTATAATAGACTATCATTACTAATTGCAGTAATGGAAAAAAAAGCAGGACTAATGTTAGGTTCACAAGATGTATATCTAAATGTAGTAGGAGGATTAAGAATAAATGAGCCATCAATAGACCTAGGAATGATATTAGTAACAGCATCAATATTCAAAAATATTCCAATACCAAAAGATATGGTTATCATGGGAGAAGTTGGATTAACAGGAGAAGTTAGAAAAATTAATTTAATGGAAAAAAGGCTAAAAGAAGCAGAAAAATTGGGATTCAAAACTTGTATAATTCCAGAAAGTAACAAAAAAGTCTTGAAAGATAATTTTAAATTAGATATAATAGGAGTCAAGAATGTAAATGAAGCTTTGAAAAAGACAGGTATTAAGTAGTAAGCAAAAGGATTATTATATAAAATTAAGAAAAGAGAAAAGAAATAATAAAAAATAAAAAAGAAAAACAAAAAACAAAAAATAAAAAATAAAAAAGGAAAAATAAAAAAATGTATTATTAAAATAAAAAAACATTAAAAATTTCAAAAACTAAATTTATATTAATCCAAAATAGATTGGAGGCTTCTAATTTGAGAAAAAAGAATGAAAACGAAATCACAGAGATACTAAAAATGATTGCACCTGGTACTCCAATACGAGATGGTTTAGAAAATATTTTAAGAGCAAAAACAGGAGCTTTATTATTAATCACAGATAACAATGATGTAATAAAGCAAATAGTAGATGGAGGATTTTATATAAACGAAGAATACACATCATCAAAATTATATGAACTAGCAAAAATGGATGGAGCAATCATATTAAGTGGAGACTTAAAAAGAATAATATTTGCAAATGCACAACTAATTCCATCGAGAGAAATAGAAACCAAAGAAACAGGAACAAGACACAGGACAGCAGAAAGAACTGCAAAACAAACAGGAGAATTAGTAATAAGTATATCACAAAGAAGAAACATAATAACAATATTTAAAGGAAATAATAGATATATATTAGAAGACACAGATGTAGTACTAAATAAAGCAAATCAAGGAGTACAAACATTAGAAAGATACAAAAAAGTATTTGATGACAAGCTAAATGCACTAAATGAATATGAATTCAATGATATAGTAACATTAGAAAATGTATTAGTGTCAATACAAAGAGCAGAAATGGTAATGAGAATTGCAGAAGAAATACAAGGGCAAATAAGTGAACTCGGAAATGATGGAAGATTAGTAAAAATGCAATTAGAAGAATTAATAGAAGGAATAGAAAAAGAAGAATTATTAATTATAAAAGACTATATAGCAATAGGAAAAAAGAAAAAAACGCCAGAAGATGTACTAGAAGAAATAACAGAATTAACATATGAAGACCTAACAAAAGAATCAAACATAGCAAAACTATTAGGATTTGAAAATTTTGACAACTATGATGAAGTAGCAGTATATACAAGAGGATACAGAGTATTAAGCAAAATACCAAGAATGCCAAGTAACATAGTAGAAAATCTAATATCAGCATTTAAATCATTCCAACACATTCTAGCTGCAGACATAGAAAGTTTAGATGAAGTAGATGGAATTGGAGAAGTAAGAGCAAGAACAATAAAACAATCACTAAAAAGGATGCAAGAACAATTTGTATTTGACAATATATTATTATAGAAAAAACATTAATAAAAAAGAAAAGCAAAAATAAAAACAAAATATATAAAGTAAAAATATAAAACAAAGAATAAAAAGGGTTTATAGGTATATCCAAAAAAACCTAAATACAAAAATAGAATAAAGGAGAATAAAATGAAAATAGGAAAGAAAATCATATGGATAATAGCACTAATAATAGTAATAGTATTAATAGGAGTAGTAGGATATGGATATTATCAAAAATTAACTATGAAAGAAAACAGACCAATAGCAACAATGGAAGTAGAAGGATATGGACAAGTCAAAATGGAATTATATCCTGAACAAGCACCAGAAGCAGTAGCAAACTTTATAGCATTAGCAAACAGAGGATATTACAATGGATCATCATTCCATAGAGTAGTAAAAGACTTTATGATACAAGGAGGAACAAAAAATGGAGATGGAACAACAGGAGCAAAAATAAGTGATTTAAAAGATGGAGGAGAAGACAAAGACTACTCAATAAAAGGAGAATTTATAGCAAACAATGTAAACAACACAGTAAGATTTACAGAAGGAACATTAGGAATAGCAAGATCAGACTATACATCATATGATCCATCATTAAAAGAAGAATCATATAACTCAGGAAATGCACAATTTTTCATAATGACAGAAGACAACAATAGTCTTGACGGAAATTACACTGCATTTGGAAGAGTAATAGAAGGAATGGATGTAGTACATAACATAGAAAATGTAGAAACAAAAGTAGCAGACGATTCAGAACAAACAGGAAACACAGAGCAAAGTGTACCAGTAACAACAATAAAAATAACATCAATAAATGTAGAAACAAATGGAATAGACTATGGATTACCAGAAACATTAACACCATTTGACTATCAAAGCTGGTTTTATAACCAATACATGAGTTCATATGCACAATAGGAATTTAGAGATGGTACGTAAAATCCCTGTAATTAGGGATTTTATGGTTACTAGTCAATCTTATGACTTTTTGTTAAATTTACAAAATAATAAATCATTAAAAATTCTTTAAAACTTTTTATATTCAATTATTATTAATACAATTTTTAAAATGTATTCAGGGTTGAATAGTAACATTTGATGGACAGAACTTAAAAAAAATAAAAAAAGCTTGTATATTCTGACAAAAAATGATAAAATACAAATAGATTAAAAAAAAACCAATTTTGGCAATTTTTTAATCTTTTTTTTGTTTTTATTAGAAGGGAGTTTTTTATATGAATACAAAGTACATATTTGTAACAGGAGGAGTAGTATCAGGATTAGGAAAAGGAATTACAGCCGCATCATTAGGAAGATTATTAAAAAATAGAGGATATAAAGTAACAATACAAAAATTTGACCCATATATAAATGTAGATCCAGGAACAATGAATCCATACGAGCATGGAGAAGTTTTTGTAACAGATGATGGAGCAGAAACAGACTTAGACTTAGGACACTATGAAAGATTCATAAATGAAAACTTAACACAGAATTCAAGTGTAACAATGGGAAAAGTATATTTAAGTGTTCTAGAAAAAGAAAGAAGAGGAGACTACTTAGGAAAAACAGTACAAGTTATTCCACACATTACAAATGAAATAAAAGAAAGAATATATGGATTTGAAAATACAGATACAGATATAGTAATAACAGAAATCGGAGGAACAGTAGGAGACATAGAAGGACTATCAATAATAGAAGCAATAAGACAAGTAGGATTAGAAAGAAATCCAGAAGATGTAATGTATATACATGTAACATTATTACCATACATATTCGGATCAAATGAAATAAAATCAAAACCAACCCAACACTCTGTAAAAGAATTACAAAGCTTAGGTATAAAACCAGATATATTAGTATGTAGAACAGAACAAGAGATACCAGAAAACATAAGAGAAAAGTTGTCACTATTTTGTAATGTTAGGAAAACAAGTGTAATACAAAATATGACAGCAGATTGCCTTTATGCTGTGCCACTAATGCTAGAAAAAGAAGGATTAGCAAGAGAAGTATGTAATCACTTAAAACTAGATAACTATATACCAGATAACTCAGAATGGGAAAAAATGATAGAAAACATAAGAAGTATAAACAAAGAAGATAAAGTAACAATAGGAATAGTGGGAAAATATGTCAAATTGGAAGATGCATATTTATCTGTAGTGGAAAGCTTACATCATGCAGGATTTGCAAATAAAGTTATGGTAGATATAAAATTTATAGATTCAGAAAAAATAACAAAAGAAACAGTAAAAGAAATGCTATCTAATTTGCAAGGAATAATTGTTCCAGGAGGATTTGGAAATAGAGGAATAGAAGGAATGATAGAAACAATACACTACGCAAGAGAAAACAAAATACCATTTCTAGGAATATGTTTAGGAATGCAAATGAGTGTAGTTGAATATGCTAGAAATGTATTAGGAATAGAAGATGCAACATCAGCAGAATTCGAGAAAAATGCCAAAAATCCAGTTATACACATAATGGAAGAACAAAAAAAGATTTATAAAAAAGGCGGAACAATGCGTTTAGGAAGTTATCCTTGCTTAATAAAAAATGGAACACTAGCATATGAAGTATATGGAAAAAAAGAAATAAACGAAAGACATAGACATAGATTTGAATATAATAATGATTATAAAGAAAGATTAGAAAAAGCGGGGTTAATATGTTCAGGAATATCTCCAGATGGAAATTTAGTGGAAATGGTAGAATTAGATTCAAACATACATCCATATTTTATAGCAGGTCAATTCCATCCAGAATTAAAATCAAGACCAGATAATCCAGCACCTCTTTTTGTAAAATTAGTAGAAAAAGCAAAAAGTTGCAAATTTATGTAAATTGTGATAAACTAATACCGAAAAAAATTATGGAGGTAGAAAAAATGAAAAGACCAAATGTGAAAAATGAAAGAATCTATGAGGAATACCCATTGTCTGTTGAAGATATGAAAACAGGAAAATGGTATTCATATATGCTTTCAAAAGAAAATTCAACAATATTTCGGTCTCTTTTCGAAGAAGACGCATCTAAAGTAGCGAGGGCATTTGCTATGGATAGGCAAGAAATGAAGGATCTTTCTAAAAAACTGAAAATGGAATTTTCAGAAAATAAATACTTTGTTATAGAGGATCTTAAAACAAAAGAACTCATGGGATTCTTAAAAATAGAATCCGTTGATAGAGCTACTTTAATAATAAAATATCCTTTTGTTAATAAAGTAAACGAAAAATTAAACCAAGTTTTAAAAAAGAATTTCAGAGCTAGAGTTACAAATACAATAAATGACTTTGCTATCAAGATAAAAATAACATTAAGAACAAAAGAATTTGCGACCAGATAAACTACCTCGGGCTTTTTAAATAAAAAGCTCAAAAAAGCAAAAATCCAACTTAAAACAGTTGGATTTTTGCTTTTTTGCCAATTTAGTAAAAAATATTTCAATCGTAGAAAAAATTTTTTTGTAATAAATTTATCACAAATGAATATATTAATACGAAAAGAAAGAACGAAATGTTACAATTCAGTGTAGCATAAAAGTAAAACAGTCGAAATGTGAAAACTTTGTGAATTTTACAAAAAACTATTGACAATTTGATTCATAGGGTATAAATTATTAGCAGTCAAAAGATATGAGTGCTAAAAACATTATATCAAAACAAAAAGGGAGGTAATGGAAATGATAAAACCATTAGGAAGTAGAGTATTAATAAAAATGAAAGAAGGCGAAGAAACAACAAAAAGTGGAATAATACTTGCAAGTAGTGCACAAGAAAAACCACAAATAGCAGAAGTTATAGAAGTAGGACCAGGAGAAAAAATAGATGGAAAACCAGAAGAAATGAATGTAAAAAAAGGAGACAATGTAATAGTTAGCAAATATTCTGGAACAGAAGTAAAATACGAAGGAGTAGATTATATAATAGTAAAACAAGATGACATATTAGCAAAAGTAGAATAAAAGAAAAATAATATTTAAGAAAGAAGAATTCAACATGTTTTCTATACAATAAAAAGGACTTGTTCACAATTAATAAAAAGAAAGGAATGATAAAAAATGGCAAAACAAATAAAATTTGGAGAAGATGCTAGAAAATCTTTATTAGAAGGTGTTAATAAATTAGCAGATACTGTAAAAGTTACACTTGGACCAAAAGGAAGAAATGTAGTATTAGATAAAAGCTTTGGAGCACCACTAATTACAAATGATGGTGTTACAATAGCAAAAGAAATAGAACTAGAAGACAAATTTGAAAATATGGGAGCAAGAATAGTAAAAGAAGTTTCTGAAAAAACAAATGATGTAGCAGGAGATGGTACAACAACAGCAACAGTATTAGCACAAAGTATGATTAAAGAAGGAGTAAAAAATGTTGCAGCAGGAGCTGACCCAATGTCAATAAAAAGAGGTATGGATAAAGCAGTAAATACAGCAGTAGAAGCATTAAAAGGAATTAGCTCTGAAGTTAATGGAAAAGAAGACATAGCAAGAGTTGCAAGTATATCTGCAAATAATGAAGAAGTAGGAGAACTAATTGCAGAAGCAATGGAAAAAGTTTCAAAAGATGGTGTTATAACAATAGAAGAATCAAAAACATCAAATACAGAATTAAATGTAGTAGAAGGAATGCAATTTGACAAAGGATATGTATCACCATATATGGTAACAGATACAGACAAAATGGAAGCTGTAGTTGACAATCCATATATTTTAATAACAGACAAAAAAATAAGTAACATTCAAGAAATATTACCATTATTAGAAGCATTAATGCAACAATCAGCAAAACTAGTTATCATATGTGATGACATAGAAGGAGAAGCTCTATCTACATTAGTACTTAACAAACTAAGAGGAGTATTAAACGTAGTAGCAGTAAAAGCACCTGGATTTGGAGACAAGAGAAAAGCAATGCTTGAAGATATTGCTATATTAACAGGAGGAGAAGTAATTACATCAGATTTAGGACTAGAATTAAAAGATACAAGTATAGAACAATTAGGAAGAGCAAAACAAGTAAAAGTACAAAAAGAAAACACAATAATTGTTGATGGTATGGGAGACAAAGAAAAATTATCATCAAGAGTAAAACAATTAAAATCACAAATAGAAGAAACAACAAGTGAATATGATAAAGAATCTTTACAAGAAAGATTAGCAAAGATTGCTGGAGGAGTAGCTGTAATTGGAGTAGGAGCTGCAACTGAAGTAGAAATGAAAGAAAAGAAACTAAGAATAGAAGACGCATTGTCTGCAACAAAAGCAGCAGTAGAAGAAGGAATTGTAGCAGGAGGAGGAACAGCATTATTAAATGTAATTCCAGAAGTAGAAAAATTAGTATCTAAACTAGAAGGAGGAGAAGCTCTAGGTGCAAAAATAGTATTAAAATCACTAGAAGAACCAGCAAAACAAATTGCAAGAAATAGTGGATTAGAGCCAGCTGTAATAATAGATAAAGTAAAACAATCTCCAGTAGGAACAGGGTTTGATGCAGCAACAGAAAAATATGTAGATATGAAAAAAGCAGGAATTGTAGATCCAACAAAAGTAACAAGAAGTGCTTTACAAAATGCAGCATCAATAGCATCAATGGTATTAACAACAGAAAGCTTAGTAACAGACGTTCCAGAAGAAAAAGGATGCAATTGTGGAAACTCAGGAGCAGGAGCTGGAATGGAAGGAATGTATTAAAAAAACAAAAAAGTTGCACTGCAACTTTTTTTGTTTTTTTACCCAGAATATTTGCATTTTTTTATAATATATGATACAATACAATCCAAATGAAAAGAATAAAACTAGGAGGAGAAAACACAAATGGAAATTGCAAGAATAATTGTAACAGTAGTATATTTTA
This sequence comes from uncultured Clostridia bacterium, assembly GCA_944391155.1. Classification (GTDB taxonomy): domain Bacteria; phylum Bacillota; class Clostridia; order TANB77; family CAG-508; genus CAG-269. The sequence goes on along the minus strand of CALXSO010000123.1, from coordinate 16,807 downwards.
TCGTAGCCATAGCAATAATAATATTAGCATTAATGCAATCAAAAGAAGATGGAGGATTATCATCAACAATAACAGGTTCATCAACTAATAACTTTTATGAAAAGAATAAAGGTAGAACAAAAGAAGGAAAATTAAAAAGATGGACAGTTATTTTTTCAATAATATTTGCAATTTTAACAATAGCATTAGGCATACTATATATGGCAAAATAGGAGCGGTTATAAAATAACTAGCTCTTTTTTAATAGAAACACAAATTTATTAAATATACAAAAATATTAAAAATAAAACGAAAAAACAATATAAAAAATACATAAAAGGAAAGGAAATAGATGAATAAAAAAGAAGAAATAATACTAGAATTTATGAAAGACAAGGACTATGTCCCAATGAAAGCAAAAGAAATATCATTAATTTTAGGAGTTCCAAAAAAAGAATATAATGATTTTTTAGAAATATTAAATCATTTAGAAATGGAGTTCAAAATTGGAAAAAACAGAAAAAACAGATATAGAGTAATAGAAGAAAATTACCAAGAAGGAATATATAGAAGAAATCCCAAAGGATTTGGTTTTGTAAAAGTAGAAGGTAGAGAAGATGAAGTATATATTGCAAAAGAAAACTCTTCAACTGCACTAAATGGAGACAAAGTATTAATAGAAATAACAGAAGAGAAAAATAAAGTTAAAAAAGCAGAAGGAATAATAAAAAGAGTTATAAGACATGAAAAAGATACAATAGTAGGAACATTTCAAAACAACAAAAATTTTGGATTTGTAGTGCCAGACGATAAAAGTTTTGGAACAGATATATTTATATCAAAAAATGATTTTGGAAAAGCAAGAAATGGGCATAAAGTATTAGTAAAAATAACAAAATATCCAAGTAGAGGAAAAAAAGCAGAAGGAAAAATAATAGAAGTATTAGGTCCACCAAATCAAGCAGGAATAGACATGTTATCACTAATAAAAGAATATAACTTACCAGCAAAATTTCCAGAGCCGGTTGTAGAAGAAGCAAAAAGATGTGGAAATAAAGTTGATAAAAAAGAAACAATCGATAGAGTAGATTTACGAAATAATATAGTATTTACAATAGATGGAGAAGATGCAAAAGACCTAGATGATGCAGTTAGGGTAATAAAATTAGAAAACGGAAATTATAAATTAGATGTTCACATAGCAGATGTTAGTCACTATGTCAAACCAAATAGTTTATTAGATAGAGAAGCATATATTAGAGGAACAAGCATATATCTATTAGGAAGAGTAATTCCAATGCTTCCAAGAGAACTTTCAAATGGAATATGTAGTCTAAATGCAGGAGAAGATAGACTAACATTATCATGCTCAATGGAAATAGACAAAACTGGAAAAGTAATATCATCAGAAGTATATAAAGCAGTTATAAATGTGAAAGAGAGAATGAATTATAAAGATGTTCAAAAAATAATAGATAAATCAGATAAAGCAATATTAAAAAAATATGAAAAATATATAAAAGACTTTGAAATAATGGCAGAACTTGCAAAGATCTTAAAAGAAAGAAGGATAAATCAAGGTTATTTAAACTTAGATATACCAGAAACAAAAATAGAGCTAGATATAACTGGTAAAGCAATAGATGTACATCCATACGAAACTTATTTTTCAAATGAAATTATAGAGCAATTTATGCTAACAGCAAATGAAACAATTGCAGAAAAATTTTATTGGTTAGATGCACCATTTATTTATCGTGTACATGAAGAACCAGATTTAGATAAAGTAAAAGAATTGAATCAATTTCTATACAATTTTAATTTAAAAATAAAAATAACAAATGAAAAAGTATATCCAAAAGAATTTGAAAAAATATTAGAAGAAATAAAAGGAAAAGAAGAAGAAAGAGTAATATCAACATTTATATTAAGAACACTAAAAGTAGCAAGATATGAAGCTGAAAACAAAGGACATTTTGGTATAGCAAGCAAGTATTATTGCCACTTTACATCACCAATTAGAAGATATCCAGATTTATTCATACACAGAATAATTTCACATTACTTAGAAGAAAACTATAATGTAGAAGATACATTTATAGAAGAATATTCAAGTAAAGCAGAAGAAAGTGCAAACCAATCATCAGAAAGAGAAAAAATAGCAACAAAAGTAGAAAGAGACAGTGAAGATTTGAAAAAAGCAGAATACATGGAAAATAAAATAGGAGAAGAATATGAAGGAATCATATCTTCAGTAACACAATTTGGCATATTTGTAGAATTACCAAATACAGTAGAAGGACTAATACGCTTTGAAAAACTGGGTGACGAATATTTTATATATGATGAAAAGAGAAAAAATCTTATTGGAGAAAGAACAAATAAAACTTATAAAATAGGAGATAAGGTAAAAATACGTGTTATATCAGCAAATAAAATGTTAAGACAAGTAGACTTTGAAATTGCAGACTCATAATAAAATTTAAGAAACGTCCATAATGCACATTAACTTAATAGCATTGAGGACGTTTTTTTAATTTAAAATGAAGAATTTATACATTTATAAATACCATAACATTAGAAAGACAAACAACAAAAACAATAAGAATGATAAAGAAAATGCTACCATATTTGTTTTTTTCTACTTTATACTCATAAATAGAATAAGAAACACTTCTTACAATAAGATAGAAAGAAAACAGTATAAAAATAATTTTAAAAAATAGGCTCATATTATTTAAAATAGTAAATTAAAATTTTACTATATCTCCTTTCTTTTTTAGTAAAAGTAAGATTATTATATAGATTTTACATAAGAAGAAAACCTGACTTTACATTACTTTGAACATTAACATTAAAAAATGAATTCTTATAATTTTGGCTCCAATCGTATTCTTCAAAATCAGAAGATGTTTCAAAAGAAGACAAAATATGTTTTCCAATACCAACAATATCACTATTAAATTCCTTAGCTGTTTTATATAAAAAAGCAGAGAATACAGATTCTAAATAACTATTACAAACATCAGAAACTTCTGTTAATATATCATTATTTAAATAATCAGAATCACTAGACATTGAATAAATACGTCCAGTAAAAGTATATTCCAAATTTATATATGGAGAACCATTAACAATAGACGCTTTAATTTTTGTATTCTTTTGAGGAGTTAAATATATATCAATTGATTTATTCTCATCATTTGGACTTGGTACAGAGATCAAAAAACCATCAATTTGATTTCTAGTACAAAGAAAAGCTAAGTTTTCAATTGCAGTCAGTTCACCGACCAAAGTATCATCTTTAAAAACAGCAAGACCAATATTTTCTGAACGCAAAGAACCAGTTATAGCAGATTCATTAGATTTGATATTAGAATCTTTTTCTGAAGGAACTGTTGAATCAGAAGCTTTAGATTCAGAATTTATACCTCCAAGAATTGCAAAAGGTTCACAAGTATCACAATTCATATTGTTAAAAAATCTACCAATAGTAGCATCTGTTGTATAACCAGTATAGCTACTTGAATTTGTATAACCTTCATAATATTTAGTAATAAGAGGTTCAAAAATAGGTTTAGAATTTTCTATATAAGATTTAGCAGTACATTTACTTACAACAATATTTGTCGAAGGACGAACCTGATTATCATTCATCAAAGTAAAGATTTCATCTGAAATACCATTTTTAGCAAATTCTTCTGAAAAAACAATAAGTTTACAATGAGATAAACTAAGTTCTTTACCAACATATGCATTCATCAAATTAATTGCACTACTAATAGAAGAAGCTTCAACAGAATTAACAATAGAGGAATCACTATCAGAAGAACCATTTTCTGAAACTGAAGAAGGTTTTGTGAATTGAAAAGTTACTTTTAAATTATTAGTAGTTGAAGTATCAATAGCCATAGAAACAACAAAAGCAATATTACTAATTGAAAGTGACTGATATGATGAATTAAAAGACAAAGTTAAAATTATCAATAAAATAACAATAAAAATTTTAATAAATTTGCTTTTCACTGATTTCCCTCCTTATGTTTTCTATTGTAATGTAGCTTTTTAATATTAGCTAATAGTAAAATTACAAAACCTAGACAAAATACAACTGACAAAGAAATAAATCTATATAAAATATTACCTAATAATTTAGAAATAGCAACAGTTTTAGGCAATAAAGCAACACTAAATATTAATAAAGGAAAGACAAATGTAAGTGGTTTTTGATATTTTAAATTAGTTATTTTTTTAAATATAATAGAAGAGAATTTTGATGTTATAGTTAAATAACAACAGATTTCAAGCATCCATATAAGTAGAAAGATAGAATCTAATCTTTGAAAAAAAGAACCATATTCGATATAACTTGCAGCAGTATATAAAGGAAGTATCTCGTCAACTTTTAAGAAAAAAGAAAACATAAAAAGTAAAGTTGAAACACACAAAATTAAATAAAGAGCCGAAATAGCAATACCAGTTAAAGCAATTTTTTTGAAATCTTCAGGTTTCTTTAAAAGCGGAGGAATAATATACAAACAAGAAATGCCACTAAAAGCTATAATATTACCAGTTCCAACTACAAAAGTATTAAAAAAACCTTCACCTAAAATTGGAAGAACACGTTCAAAACTAAAACTTGGTAGATTACCAATAAACAAAAAGAAAATGCTAACAATAACAAAAGGTAAAATAATAGAAATTACCTTAATATTAGAACGGAAAGATAATGAATTTGTTATACAAATAGTAATTATAAAACTTAAAATTATAAATAAAATATTTGTATTTGGAAAATATATTACCTTTAAGCCTTCTGCAAAATTACGCAATAAAATTCCAGAACTACTAATGAAATATATTATAAAAATAATCCCAATAAGATTTTTTAAAAAAGGTCCACCTAGATAATCAGAAATATCAAAAATATCTTGACTTTGAAAGTTTTTAAAAAGCCTATATAGAATAAAAGCAAAAAGCAAAGCAAGAATAGAGACATATACAATATTCACAAGAATACCTGACTTAGAATTTTTTAATAATGTTGCAGGTAAAGTTACAATTGTATGAGCAATAATAATACTTATAATAAGCATAATTGCTTCTTTTGTTGATATTTTTGTATCTGGCATACTTATTCACCTTTCCATTTCATAGAAATTTTATCTTGTTTTTTCATTTTCTGTGGATCCAAAAAAGCAGTTCTATCTTCTCTTTTCCATATTTGAGGTATAAAATATCCATGACCTTTTGAACTATCTAAAGGAGAAACTCCTGTCATATAAGGAATACCAAAAGACTTTATATCACAAAGCATAGATAAATATACAAAAATCCCTAAAGCAATTCCCAAAGAACCGGCAATATAACCTAAAAATGTAAATAAAAATCTATATAATCTTATATGAAAGCCAAAAGAAAAATCAGGAATTGTAAAAGAAGCAATTCCAGTTATTGCAACAATTATAATAAGTATAGGACTTACAATTCCAGCACTTACTGCAGCCTGCCCAATTATAATTGCACCAACAATGCCTATAGTTGGACCTATAGGAGAAGGAACACGTAATCCAGCTTCTCTTATTAATTCAAAAGAAATCTCCATAATTAATATTTCAACAATTATAGGAAAAGGAACATTTTCCCTTGATGCTAAAATTGAAAATAATAATTCTGTGGGTAAAAACTCTTGATGAAAGCTAGTAATTGCTATATATATTCCAGGAAGAAGTAAAGTAATAAAAGTTCCTAGAAATCGAATCGCTAAAGCAAAATTTGCAAAAGGAGGCTTTAAATTTCTATCATCAGGAGACTTTAAAAAATCAATAAATACAGAAGGAAGAATTAAAGCATATGGATTGCCATTAACTAAAACAACCACTCGTCCTTCTAAAAGATAAGATGCTGACTTATCAGGCCTTTCAGTAGAAAGAGTCTGCGGAACAGCTAAATCATTAGTATCTGTTATTAACTGTTCAAGTTGACCTGTTGATAAAAGAGAATCAATTTGCAAATTGTTTAATCTAAACCTTACTTCAGCAATTAAATCTGTATTTGTTAAATCTTTAATATAACATAAAGCACACTTTGTTTTAGTAATTTTCCCAACTTCAATATTTTCAATTATCAAATGTTCATTATTTACAATTCTACGCAAAAGAGAGGTATTTGTTCTAATATTTTCAACAAAAGCCTCATGAGGACCTTTTATAACAATTTCATTATTAGGTTTTTCAACACTTCTTTGATTGAAACCTTTTACTTCTATATCAAAAGCAATAGGTAAAGTATCAACAAATAAAGCACAATTCCCTGAATTAATACCTGAAAATAAATCAGAAAAATTCTCTTTTTCCTTTATGGAGTTTTGGGGAATTAAACAGCTTTTTAAGTAATCAGGCAAATTAAATTTTTTAACTTTCCTAACAGTTACATTATTTGTAACAGCTTCTGAAATAACTCTAGTTTGATCATTATCATACAAATTACTTTTATTTCTAAGCATTAAAGGCTTTAAAATAAAATCATTTAATATTTCAGAATTAATCATACCATCAATATACAATATAAAGGCTTTATACTGTTTACCACGAGCATTTATTATAAAATCTCTAAGTACAATATCACTATTAATTAAGGTATTATATTTAGTTTTAATAAATTCAAGATTAACATCAATACTTGAAAAGACTTTATCATTTTTTAAAATAAAATTATTTTCCTTTTCTTCATTTTCTAAAGAGGTGTCACCGAGTATCATTTTCAAGAATAGAAAAATGATGTGTTTTTTCTGGTTTGAAAGTAAAAATATTTTTTAAAATTTGTTTAAAATTCATTACAATCTTCCTTTTACATTAATATCTTTAAGAAAATTAGTTAATCATATGTTACTAATCAGACTAAATTTTGTAGAGTATATCGAAATACTGATATTTAGATATTTTTGTTAAAGATTAATAGGTAGACCTAAGGATTTTTTTTAAAAATATTTATATATCAAAATTTCAGTCAGATTACTTTTATACTATACTAAATTGTAACAATTATATTATTAGCAATTTTTTTATAAATATACTAGTTTTTCCTATAAAAAAATGATATAATAAAATTGTTGAAATAAAAATTTATAAAAGGAAATAAACCACTCTAAGAAAGGGATTGATTTATATGAATAGTAAATTTACAACCTTTATAATGACAATTATAATAATTTTAATTATCGTAGGATTTCTAATATTTGGATACATTTTATTTGAAGATTTCTTAAGTGATGACTTAAAGCAAGGTGTTGAAAATTTTGTATCAACAGTAACAAGCCTTGCAGATGGAAACCTAGAAGAAAACATATCAACACCAGGAATAATTGAAACAAATATTAATGACCTTAAATCCGCAAATAGTCAAACAACAAGTATACAATATGATAATATTGTTATAAATGACTATTTTTATGAGCAATTAAAAGAACCAGCAAAAATATTTTACAGAGCATTAGAAAGTAATAAAGAAAATATAAAAACAGGAACATATAAAATTGAATTTGGAAATGTATTTTCAGAAGTATTAGAGTCAAATAATGGGGAAGAATTGTTAGGAGATTATTATCAATCAGCAGTAGAAACATATATATATGATCATCCTGAAGTTTTTTATATCAATGTAAACAAAATGTATTTAAATATAGAAACAACAACAAAAGGAAATAAAGTAACATACAATGTATTCATAAATTCAGGAAATCAAAAAAACTATCTAGAAGATGAATTTTCGTCAAAAGAAGAAATTGATAGAGCAATAGCAGAAATAGAAAATGTAAGAGATCAAATTTTAGCACAAAAAACTGGAAACATATATGAAGACATAAAAATGGTTCATGATTATTTTATAGATTCAATAGAATATGATACAACAATTTCAAATCCTAACATATATAATGTTTATGGAGCATTAGTTTCTAAAAATTGTGTATGTGAAGGATATGCAAAAGCATTTAAATATATGATGGATTCTTTAGGAATACCTTGTGTTATGGTAATAGGAATAGGTACAAATTCATCTGGCCAATCAGAAAATCATGCTTGGAACTATGTAGAAATAAACAATAATTGGTATGGAATAGATACAACTTGGGATGATCCAGTAGTAATAGGAGGAGGAAGACCAACACAAACAGCAAGATATCAATATTTCTTAAGAGGTAAAGAAACATTAGAAGAAGATCATTTTCCAAATGGACAATTTACAGAAAATGGATTTACATATACATATCCAACACTAAGTAGGTATGATTTTAGTTATTAAACTATCAAAAACAATAATACTATAATAAATAGGAGAAGATATGATAACATTAAAAGATTTATTTGGAAATAAAATAAAAGTATATGCATTTGTAGGACCATCTGGAACAGGCAAAAGTTACAGAGCACAGATGGTAGCAAGTGAAAAAAACATAAATTTCATAATAGATGATGGATTACTAATAAAAGATAATGAAGTAATAGCAGGTGAATCTGCAAAAAAAGCACCAACAAAAATAGAAACAGTAAAACATGCTTTATTTTATAGAGACGAAGAAAAAGAAGAAATAATAAAAGCTTTAAAAAAATACAAACCAGAAAGTATTTTAATATTAGGAACTTCAGATGGCATGGTAAAAAAAATAGCAGAAAATTTGGGATTGCCCGAAATATCAGAAACAATTTACATAACAGATGTAGCGACAAAACAAGAGATGGAAACAGCACGAAGGATAAGAGTGACAGAAGGAAAACATGTAATACCAGTCCCAACATTTGAAATAAAAAAAGATTTTTCAGGATATTTACTAGATCCACTACAAATATTTAAATCAAAAGGAAAGGGACAAAAGCCGTATATTTCAGAAAAATCTATAATAAGACCTACATTTAGATATATGGGAAAATTTACAATTTCAGATATAGTATTTAGACAAATTTTAGAATACCTTGCATCAAAAACACCAGGAATATATAAAATATTAAGAACAAGAGTAGAAAACTATGGTGAAGGTGTAAAACTATATATGGAAGTTACAGTAGTATATGGAGAAAATGTAATTAAAGACATAAAAAACTTTAAAGAAAAAGCAAAAAAGGAAATAGAAAAACTAACAGCAATGTATGTTGTTGAATTAGATGTAGTAGCCAAAAACATATATGTACCAGGAAAAAGTTAAAACATAATAAAATGAGGGGGATAAAAATGTCATTTATAGTCGCAATAGATGGACCTGCTGGAGCAGGAAAAGGAACAATAACTAAATTAGTTGGAGAAAAACTAGGATTAATAAATATAGACACAGGAGCAACATATAGATGTGTAACATTAGCAGCAATAGAGAAAGGTTATACTCTAAAAGAAGAAGACAAAATAGTAAAATTATTAGACGAATTAAAAATTGAATTTAAAAAAGAAAACAACAAAGAGCAAGTATTCTTAAATGATGTTGATGTAACAAACAAGATAAGAACACAGGAAGTAAACAATATGGTTTCACAAATATCTCATATACCAGAAGTCAGAAACAATATGGCAAATTTTCAAAGAAAAATAGCAGAAGGAAAAAATGTTATAATGGAAGGAAGAGATATTGGAACAAATGTATTTCCAAATGCAGATGTAAAAATATATTTAGATGCAACCCCAGAAGAAAGAGCTAAAAGAAGAATATTACAAAATGAAGAAAAAGGAATACAATCAACATATGAAGAAATTCTAGAAAACATTAAATTTAGAGATTATAATGACAAAACAAGCAAGACAGCACCACTTAAACAAGCAGAAGATGCAATTTATTTAGATTCTACTAATTTAAATATTAATCAAGTTGTAGAAAAAGTTATAAAAATTATAGAACAAGTAACAAAGCTACACACATAAGAAATTATTTAAAATAAATGAATGAACAATATCCAAGATTAAAATATATTCATTCTGATTTATCACTTGCAAGAAAGGAATAATAGTAAAAATGAAAAGAATTATTAAAGAAATTTTAAAATGGATTGTAAGAGGAGCAATATTTATATGGTTTAAAATAGTATATCAAGCAGAAATAAAAGGGGTAGAAAATGTTCCAAAAACTGGACCAATTATTTTTTGTGGAAATCACAGAAGTTATGCTGATCCACCATTAATGGTTGTTACAGCAAAAAGAGATATGAAATTTTTAGCAAAAGAAGAATTATATAAGAATAAATTTTTGGCATTCTTAGGATGGGTATTTGAAGCAATTCCTGTAAAAAGAGATGAAAAGGATGTTTCAGCTATAAAACATTCATTAAAAGCTTTAAAAGAAGGAAAATGTATAGCTTTATTTCCTGAAGGAACAAGAAATGGTTTAGAAAAAGGGGAAAAAGTAAAAGATGGTGTTGCATTTTTTGCAATAAGAAGCGGAGCAAAAGTAGTACCATGTGGAATAAAAGGAGGAACAAAAGAACATCATAAAATTACGATTACATATGGAAAGCCATTAGATTATAGTCAATATAAAGGATGCAAAGATAAAGAAGTATTAGATAAAATAACAGATGAAATAATGAACAAGATAATAGAACTTGCTAGTTAGGAGAGAAAATGTTTTTATTAAAAGATTTAATAATTATATTATTATTTATTATAACATTAGCTTTATATAATAGTAAAAACGATAAAAAGAAAATCATAGGATTAGTCATGATGATTTTAACACTAAGTTTATATGCATATTTAAAATATGATACAGTAATTGTATTTAATCCTATTTTTATATTCATATATATTGCAATCATTTTTGGAATATTTTTATTAATCTATAAAAAATATAGAAATTTAAAATACGAAAAAGAAAGTTATAAAGATATAAATTATTTAAACAGAGATATATCTACAGATTACCCACCTTCAATTGTAGGATATTTATTAAATCAAAAACTAAGGTATAAAGATTTGATAGCAGATATTTTAGAACTATATGCAAAGAAAATAATTAATATATCAAAAAATAAAGAACAAGAAAATAAAAAAATAAATTTTTATGTAGAATTAGAAGATTACAAAAACAAAGTTAATGATGAAAGCCAACTGTATATAATAAATACATTAATAAATAATAGAGAAAATGCAAAATTTGATTTCAGAACATGGAAAAGACTAGTATTAGAAGAATATAAAAAAAGAAAATTTTCCTCAGAAAAAAATTATTATAATTCTAAAATAATAATTACTATTTTTATATGCTTAACAATTATAGGAGGAATAATAGGGTGGATATCTGGAATTAAATATCAACAAAGTGTTAATACAATGATTTTAGGAATGATTGGAGGAGCATTTGTTGGAATAATAGTAGGATATCAATTTATTAATTTTATAAAAAATTCTGAAAATACAAATCTCTTTTTAAGTTCATATGGAAAAAACGAATTAAAAAAATGGATTAAATTTAAAAAATTTATAAAAGATTATACACTATTAAAAGAAAGAACCATTAACGAGATTGAAATATATGAAAGCTACATTCCATATGCAATAACACTTGATGTAAATGTTCAATATAAGAATACAAAATTTGATATTTTTGACGAAAATGAAATACAATCAATAATTAATGAAAGTGATAGTGCCAACTTTTTAAAAAGCATGGGTATAAATATTGAGTAATAAAAGAAAATATACTGAAAAAGCCAAATTTTAAAGTAATTGAGCTTTTTCATAAATATGTTCCTAAATTTTTATAAAGCATATTAGCAATATATGTACATTGTAGCACAATAATTACGTAAACTGCCAAAATATAATATTTGACAAAATAGCAATAAAGTAGTATAATTTTTAAAGCTTATTTTAAGAGAGAAAGCGTTTTTCGAAAAAAAGAAAGACGTTTTTGTTATGAAAAAATAAAAATAAATAAAAAGGAAGGATAGAGATGAATAACCAAAAAATTAGAAACATAGCAATAATAGCACACGTAGACCATGGAAAAACTACATTAGTAGATGCAATGCTTAAACAAAGTCACGTATTTAGAGAAAACGAGCAAGTACAAGAAAGAGTAATGGACTCAAATGACTTAGAAAAAGAAAGAGGAATAACAATACTTTCTAAAAATACATCTGTTATGTATAATGACATAAAAATAAACATAGTAGATACACCAGGACATGCTGATTTTGGAGGAGAAGTAGAAAGAGTTTTAAAAACAGTAGATGGAGTATTACTATTAGTAGATGCATTTGAAGGAGCAATGCCACAAACAAGAGAAGTATTAAAAAAATCATTAGCACTAGGACTAAAACCAATAGTAGTAATAAACAAAATAGATAGACCAGGAGCAACACCTGAAAAAGTTGTAGATCAAGTAATAGAATTATTTATAGAGCTTAATGCAACAGACGAACAATTAGATTTTCCAGTAGTATATGCATCTGCAAAAAATGGAATTGCAAAAATGGACTTATCAGAAGAAACAACAGATTTGCACTGTTTATTTGAAACAATAGTAAACACAATAAAAGCCCCTGACTGTGACTTAGAAGGACCAGCACAAATGCTTGTATCTAACATCGATTATGATGATTATGTTGGAAGAATAGCAGTAGGAAGAATAGAAAGAGGAACAATTAAACTTAATATGCCTGTTAGTATATGTGGAAAAGAAGACAAAATTACACAGGGAAGAATAGCAAAACTATATACACATGTAGGATTAAAAAGAGTAGAAGTTGAAGAAGCAGGAGCAGGAGATATTATAGCACTTGCAGGACTACCAGATATAAACATAGGAGATACAATATGTGACTTCAATCATCCAGAAAAAATACCATTTGTAGACATAGACGAACCAACAGTATCAATGACATTCAGTGTAAACAATGGACCATTTGCAGGAAGAGAAGGACAATTTATAACATCTCGTCACATACGTGACAGATTATTCAAGGAATTAGAAAGAAATGTATCATTAAGAGTAAAAGAAACAGCAAGTCCAGACTCTTTTGAAGTATCAGGAAGAGGAGAATTACATTTAGCAGTTCTAATAGAAACAATGAGAAGAGAAGGTTTTGAATTATTAGTATCAAGACCAAAAGTAATCTTTAAAGAAATAGATGGCGTAAAATGTGAACCAATAGAAAGACTAGTAGTGAATGTACCAGATGATTGTATTGGAAATGTAATCGAAAAATTGGGAAGAAGAAAAGCAGAAATGGTAAACATGGAACCAGCTGAAAGTGGACACACAAAAGTAGAATTCAAAATCCCAGCAAGAGGATTAATAGGATATCGTACAGAATTTTTAACAGATACAAAAGGTGAAGGAACAATGAATCACATATTTGACAGCTATGAACCATATAAAGGAGATATCCAAGCACGTGTAAGAGGAACAATAGTAGCATTTGAAAATGGAAAATCAGTAACATATGGATTATATAATGCACAAGACAAAGGAGAATTATTTATAGGACCAGGAGTAGATGTTTATGAAGGAATGATAGTAGGACTAAACTCAAGAGGAGAAGATTTAGCGATAAATGTATGTAAAGAAAAACATTTAACAAACACAAGAGCATCAGGTTCAGATGAAGCATTACGTTTAGTGCCACCAATTCAAATGTCACTTGAAAAAGCAATAGAATTTATTCAAGACGATGAACTAGTAGAAGTAACACCAAAATCAATTAGACTAAGAAAGAAAATATTAGATAGTAAAGAAAGAGAAAGAGCCAATAGAAACAAATAAAAGAAAATAAAACGATTACTATCCTATCAATACAGAATAGTAACATTTTGAACATCTCTAAAAATTTATGGAATAATACATAAAAGTATGAAATGTAACCATAAAAGATAAAAAAAGTTAAAATAAGACCAATATTACTTGACTATCTAGAATAATAATAATATACTAACCCTATAAAAATTAGGAGGGGACAGTATGAGCAAAAAAGATTGGTATTTGATAGCAGCACGGAAATACACCAAATGGGGAAAAGACCAAGAAAATACAGAAGAATTAAAAGAAAAAATACCCCAAACTCATCAAACTGATATAGAAAAGATGAATTCTGATGAGGACGAGATTTATGAGTAAAAGATTAATGCTGTCAAGTGACAGCATTAATCTTTATATAAGATAACTTATTTGAAAGGTAATAAGGCAAAAATAATGGTTTAAAATTGTTAAAAAAGAAGGAATGGAAAAATGAATAAAGAAGCATTAGAAACAATTAAACAAAAAGCAATACAAGAACACATACCGATAATAATGGATGAAACATTAGAAACAATAAAAAAATACATGAAAGACAAAAAAGTAAATAGAATATTAGAAATAGGTACAGCAGTAGGATATTCAGGAATATGTTTTACAGAATTACTTACAGAAACAGGAAAAATAGATACAATAGAAAGAGAAACAGAACGAGTATTAGAAGCAAAGCAAAATATAAAAAAAGCAGAAGTAGAAAAAATGATAGACATATATGAAGGAGATGCAGTAGAAATATTACCAACATTGAAAGATAAATATGACGTGATTTTTATAGATGCAGCAAAAGGAAAATATCCTTTTTTCTTAAAAGAAGCATTAAGAATGTTGAATAAGAATGGGATTATATTTGCAGACAATATTTTATATAAAGGATATGTTATGAGCGATTATAATAAACATAAGCAAAGAACAGCAGTTAGAAATTTAAGAGAATATATAAAAAAAGTCACAGAAAATCCAAATTTAGAGACAGAAATTTTAGAAGTAGGAGATGGATTAGCAATTAGCAGATTAAAATAATGATTAAGGGACCATTCATCCCTTAATCACCTATCTTTCTTCAGCATGAGAAGCATTTCTTCTTTTCTCAGCATAGTTTCTGATACTTTCTTCAGTATAAGTTTTACTAATATTCTGAGTAGGTACAAATGTTGCAAGCTTATCAGTCAGTACTTGTGCTAAATATGAAAGCTTATTTGATTTTAGTAATACCTCTTGGAAACATTCAACTAAATTTTTTTCAACTACGGAAGCACCCCTACCTCCAAGTGTAGGATGTGCTGAGTCAATAGTTCTTGCATTTGGAGAATTATAGATAGCAAAATTTTTTAAATATGTTTCTAAACTTTGTTCTGTTATTTCACCACTAGCATTTTCTTGCAAAAATTTATCTTTTAGTTTTATTGCTTTTAAGGCATAATCAAATTGTCTAATACCTCTTTTTTGAGCGGATGTAAGATTAGTTTTATTGCGAAGATAATTAATTTCACCAATTGAATGATTATCTAGAATATTTAAATATAATGATAAATTATCGGGATTTTCATTAGGATCAACAAGTTCAAAAAATTCAAATATATCAGGTCTTTTATTTTGCAATGTGCTATGATCAGAATTACCTCTTTTAGAATCAGTATATCTAAAATCTGTTTGTACTTGTAATTCTAAAATCAAACCAGTCATAGGATCTATAAGAGCATAATATTTTGCACAGTATCCATTAGGTTTTTTTACATCTTTTAAAAGCTTCCATTGTAATCCTAAGCTAGGTTCAGGTTTTTTTAAATCAGGATTTTCTTGAGTTTGTAGAAGACTATTGGATAAAATTTTAGGCATGATAAAATCTAACATTTTATCCTGAAATTTATCGTTTAACCTATTTTTCAAATCTTCAATTACAATCTTCACATTATTAATCTCTTCTTCAGAAGCAAGAGTTGAAAAAGAGTTGTTAAGAATATTTTTTTCATATAAATCAATAGCATTCTGAAGCTCTTGATGTATATATGGTGATTTTGGATCTTGAGGATTAATTCTTTCTTTAGTACATTCAGCAAAAGTACTATTTTTAAGTTCTTTCAATAATTCTATATATATTTGAAAATAGATTTCTTCACTAATAAAAGTATTATCATCTATATAATTTTCAACACTATGAATTAATTTTAATCGTTCAAATCTTTCTTTACGTAATTTTACAAGTTCTTTTTCTTCTTTAGTATTACCAGAAAAGTGAATAGTATCTTCAACCTTAGTTAATACAAGTGTTGCCGCAGAAAAGTCACCATTTATTTTTGAAGGATTAAATTCACTTTTTAATTCTTGAAGACTAATACCACGCTCTATGTCAGTAGGGGTAATTTTTTTCAAGAAAGATTTATATTCTTTATTAAAATTTGATTGAGCACTTTTAAGACCTTTTTTTCTTTCTGGTATGAAGAAGGAGCAAGTTGGAACTTCTTCAACAGGGTCGTAATTTATAGAAAAATTAACAATATTTGAAAATTTCTTTTTTGCAGTTTCTTCTCTAGCAGAAAGATAAATTGCTGCTTCAATATTGTTAGTAAGCTCAATATTTTCTGGTTTATAATGATCACTATAGTTGTCTACTAAAAATGAGAAGGAATTTCTTATAAAGTTTCTTTGTGCCTTGGCTTCATCTCTAGAAATTGGATTATTTATTAAAGCAAGTAGTGCAGTTGGATTTTCTTGAGAAATAATGTCAAGCACATTTCTATATTCTAATAGTTCTTCAACATCTTTTTTTGAATCAATACTATCTGTTTTGGAGCTATTTTCACCATGTAAATTTAAGTTTTTTTCAAATTTAGCTTTAAACTTAGGGTATTTATCCAAAAATTCTAAAGAAATAACAAAAGTTAAAACATCTTTTGCTTCAGGTGTTATTGGATTATCTACAAGTGAACCAAGTGATAAAGGAGGAGAAGGAAGTAGCAAGGTAGTATTATTATTTTTAGAAAGCATAATTTTTTTATCAAAATGTTTAATTAAGCTACTAATTATCCTTTTTTGAATATATATAGGAATCTTAGA
>CALXSO010000122.1 GCA_944391155.1 uncultured Clostridia bacterium | reverse complement strand
TTTGTGAATATATTATTTTAATTTTTTTTTTTTTATTATTTATGCACATAGTTTTTTTTGCTTATATTTTTCCAATTATTGTATGTTGTTTTGTGTAATTATGTTAAGAATTGTCAAAAAATATAGGAAAATAGGTATGTATCTCAAATCCCCTATTTTCCTATATTACTTACATAATAAATGCAAAATAAATTAGTGCAATTATTTCTACAATTGTTATTGCTGGTAATCCTACAACAAATCCAACTTTTTGTGTTTTATGCCTAAAAGTATACATTCCGGTAATTGTTCCAATTCCTCCTCCAAGAGCTGTAACTATAAATATTACTTTCTCTGGAATTCTCCATTTTCCTTTTCTGGCTTTTCTCTTATCTATGTACATGATTGCAAATCCTATTATATTTATAACTATTAAATAAATTATTATATTTTGAATACTTAATATTTCTTTTAATTCAATTTTTTCTAACATTTTTTCTCCTTTCTTTTTTATTATTAAATTCATGTTACAATTCAGACTTCATTTTGTAGAGTGGTCTGAATTGTTGATATATAAGTATTTTTTGTCAAAGACTAATAGGTAGACCTAAAGCTTTTTTTGACAAAAAATACTTATATATCAACAATTCAGATGAATTACTTTTATGCCATGCTGAATAGTAACAAATTCATATTTTTTATTTTATTCTATTTTTAATTTCTAATTGACCATTCTGTTTTTTTGTGATAATATGTGATTATCTTTTATATTATTATTTTCTAAGGAGGATTCACTATGAAAAAAATTAAACCAAATGTAGACTCTTGGGAACATTTTGAAAGATGCCATCCTGAACTTTCTGTTGTTCGGCTAAATAATGATATTATTAATGTGGTTTTTCCAAATGAAGCCTATAATAAGACTGTAATTTTAACTAATGGAAAGGTTTACTTTCTTGAGTATTATTTACCTGGTAAAGATGAAGCTATTACTTTTTCTTCTTCTGATGCCAGGAAAAGTCGGTTATATGACATTATTTCAGGTTTGACAGGATTTTATAGTAATCTAACGTAATATTTTAGAAAAATATATTTAGTAGGAGTTTTTAACTCCTACTATTTTTTTATTGTATAGGAAACAATATGAAACTTTAAGTTACACAGACTTAAAGTGAAAATAAATCTCTAAGATTTTATTTTCAAAATAAAAATCGGCCTTTATCTTGACACTATATGGATTTTTACGTATACAACAAGAAAGGCTACCTATATAAAAAGACCTGCATTAGCTTTACTGTTGTAGCTTCGTTATCCTTTATGATTATATATATATATTAAATACCTTTCTTACCGTAAAATTAGATTGTTTTTAGTCTACTTTTAAATTAAGGTCTAAATATGAATATGGTTTTGTTTTAAAATTAAAAAATTCATTAATATCTTCTTTTGCTTTTTCAGATATCTTGTCTATTCTGATATATTCATTTTTATTTTTTACAAGTGGTATTATATATCTTTTCTTTGCATTTACATTTACACAATATTTATCTTTTACTGGAACATCATTTTCTTTTATTACTGTAGCATTTTTCCAAATGTTAAAACATTGTGAAATATTATCATAATCACATTTTTCAATTTTATTTATAATTTCTTGTTCTGATAGTTCATATAAATCTTTTTTTGATATCATTTTTTGTTCATACATTTTCTTTACTATATCTGCAAAAAATTGCATTGTGTATTTTGTTTCACTAGATATATATATCATTGAAAGTTTGGACATTGTATGAACAAATTTTTCTGCTATATTTATATCTTTGAATCCTAATTCCTCTATTCCGTTTTCATTCTTTTGAACTTCTATATTATTATAAATTTCTTCTATATCTTCTAAATCCCATAAATGTTTTCTTACACCTAATCCATTTGATAATGTATATTCTAATCTGTCTGCTGCAAGTTGTGGTGTATCATTGTCAGCTATTGGATATATATGATAATCTGATACTTCTTCTATTTTTATTCCATCTCTATTTAGTAGACTCATAATTTCTTTTGAATCACTTATAATCTTTGTTGTTAATTCTTCTGTTGATTCCTGCTTTTCATAGTCTCCATTCATGAAGTCTATACAGTGTTTAAATGCTGGTGTTGCTATATCGTGAAATAGTCCTGCTAATGTTTGTTTTTTATCTTTCGTAAAGTTCCAAATTATTAATGCTACTGCAATACTATGTTCTAAACTTGAATACCATAATTTTATATCAAAAAGTTTTGAATAATATGTTCCACTTGTTACACTGATTCTGTCTTGTTTTTGCATTGCTGGTGTATTTATGTATTCGCATAAAAATTCAGGTATTTCTGGAGATAGTATTTTAAAATATCTTTTTAATGTTGGATTTAAATTCTCAAAATATTCCATAATTATTTCTCCTTTATTTTATAAAAATTTTTTTAATTTTTATTATTTATTTTACTTTATATATTTTTTCTTATTTACTATATTTGTTTTACTATTATTATCATAACCTGACAATATCTTTGTTTTATCTTAAAATTCTATCCAAATAAGCTCATTTGGTTACTTTGGCTCATTCCTTCTAGACATCCAAATTTTTTTAGTAGGTCTGCTACTGAGTCTCCTATTTTTGATCTTATTTTCATATCATCTATTGACATGAATTTTCCTTCTTTTCTTGCTTCTGCTATTCCTAGTGCTGCTACTGTTCCTAGTCCTGGTATACTGTTTAATGGTGGTCTTATTCCCTCTTCTTCTGGTATAAATTTTGTTGCGTCAGATTTGTATAAGTCTATCGGCAAAAATTTCAACCCTCTTTCATACATTTCTAATACTAGTTCTAATACTGGGTACATTGCTTTGTCTTTTTGTGTGCTATTGTTTCCTAGTAAGTCTATTTCTTTCATTTTGTTTTTAACTTTTTCTTCTCCAAATATCATTATTTCACTATCAAATTCGTCTGATGCTCTTATTGAGAAAAATGCTGAATAATACGCTTTTGGCTCGTGTACTTTAAACCATGCTATTCTGAATGCATTTGTTACATATGCTGCTGCATGGGCTTTTGGAAACATGTATTTTATTTTTTCACATGATTTTATATACCATTCTGGTACATTGTGTTCTTTCATTAATGCTACATATTCTGCCCATTTTGCTGGATCTTTAAGTGCTTTTCCTTTACGTACTGTTTCCATTATTTTGAATGCTGAGTTTGGTGGTAATCCTTGTTTTATTAAATAAATCATTATGTCGTCACGACAGCATATTGCTTCTGTTAGTGTTACTGTTCCTTGTTCTATTAAACTTTGTGCATTTCCAAGCCATACGTCTGTTCCGTGTGAAAGACCTGATATTCGTATTAATTCGTCAAAAGTCGTTGGTCTTGTGTCTACTAACATTCCTCTTACAAATTTTGTTCCAAATTCTGGAATTCCATAACTTCCTACTTCTGACCCTATTTGTTTTGGTGTGACTCCTAATGCTTCTGTTGAGCTGAATATTGACATTGTTTCTTTGTCATCTAATGGTACTTTTGTTGGATCAATTCCTGTTATATCTTGTAGCATTCTTATTACTGTTGGATCGTCGTGCCCTAGTATATCTAACTTTAATAAATTTTGATCTATTGAGTGATAATCAAAATGTGTTGTTATTATATCTGAATTTGGGTCATCTGCTGGATGTTGTACTGGACAGAATTCGTATATTTCTCTTCCTTTTGGTACTACTATAATTCCTCCTGGATGTTGACCTGTTGTTCTTTTTATTCCAGTACATCCTTGTGATAGTCTCTTTATTTCTGCTTGGCTTATTGGTATATGTCTTTCTTCAAAGTAATTTTTTACATATCCATATGCTGTTTTTTCTGCTACTGTTCCAATTGTTCCTGCTTTAAATGTTGTTCCTTTTCCAAATATTACTTCTGTGTATTTGTGTGCTTTTGCTTGATATTCTCCTGAGAAGTTTAAGTCTATATCTGGTTCTTTGTCTCCATTAAATCCCAAGAATGTTTCAAATGGTATATCCATTCCGTCTTTGTCTAGCTTGTGCCCACATTTTGGACAATTTTTATCTGGTAAGTCAAATCCATTTTTTACTCCGTAATCTGTGAAGTCTGAGTATTTGCAGTTTGGACATCTATAATGTGCTGGTAAAGAGTTTACTTCTGTTATTCCTGTCATATTTGCTACAAATGATGAACCTACTGAACCTCTTGAACCTACTATGTATCCATCTTCGTTTGATTTCCATACTAGCTTTTGTGCTATTATATACATTACAGAAAAACCATTTTTTATAATTGAATCTAGTTCTTTATCTAATCTTGTTTGTACTATTTCTGGTAGTGGATCACCGTATAGCTCATGTGCTTTTCCATATGCAATATCTTTTATTGTCTGTTCACATCCTGGTATGTGTGGTGGACATTTTTCTGGTGATATTGGACTTATTCTTTCACACATATCTGCTATTTTATTTGTGTTTGTTACAACTACTTCATATGCTTTTTCTTTTCCTAGATAACTAAACTCTTCTAGCATTTCTTCTGTTGTTCTTAAATATAATGGTGCTTGATTGTCTGCATCATCATATTTTTGCCCTGCTTCTAGTATACGTCTATATATTTCGTCTTGTGGATCCATAAAGTGTACATCACATGTTGCTACGACTGGTTTGTTTAGTTTTTCACCAAGAGCTACTATTTTTCTATTTACATCTCTTAAGTCTTCTTCGTCTCTGAATATACCATTTCTTATAAGAAATTGGTTGTTTCCGGTTGGTTGAATTTCTAAGTAATCATAGTCATTTGCTATTTCTTCAATTTCTTCATCTGTTTTTCCCAGCTCAATTGCTTGATATAATTCTCCTGCTTCACACGCACTTCCTAAAATTAACCCTTCCGAATATTTTTTGTATAAACTTTTTAATATACGTGGTTTTCTATAAAAATAGTGTAGATGTGAAAGTGAAACTAATTTGTATAAGTTTCTTAGTCCTATATAGTTTTTAGCAAGTATTATTGCATGATATGTTTTTAACTTTTTATATTCTTCTTTTTTTGCCTGTTCATCTGCTGCAACTTGATCAATGTCTTCTATTTTTTGTGCACCTTTTTCTTTTAACATTTTTATCATAACATTGAATACTTTTACAGTTGTATCCACGTCGTCTAAAGCTCGATGGGCTACTTCTACTTTTATCCCAAGGTTTTCTGCTATTTTTCCTAATTTGTATTTTTTATAGTCTGGAAATAAATCTTTTGCTAAGCTTAGTGTATCTAAATATGTGTATTCAAATTTGTGCCCTAAAACTTTTGCATTTTGTTTTAAAAATCCTACATCAAAGTTTGCATTATGTGCTACTATTACAGTTTCTTTTTCATCTCCTAAAAATTCTAATATTTTTGGAAATACTTTTTCTATTGTCTCGGCATCTGCAACCATCTCATCTGTTATGTTTGTTACTTCTGTTACTCTTTCTGGTATATGTTTTTCTGGGTTTACAAAACAAGAGAATTCATCTATTACTTCACCATTTTTTAGTTTCATTATTCCTATTTCTGTTACTTTTTCTGTTACTGCTGAAAAACCTGTTGTTTCTAAGTCAAATACACAAAATATTGCATCTTCTAGATTTTGTCCTTTTCCATTTTCTACTACTGGGTTTTTATCTGGTGCTAAATATGCTTCCATACCATATATTATTTTTATATCTTTATTATCATATCCAAGTAATTTATGTGCTTCTGGAAAGGCTTGTACTACTCCGTGGTCTGTTATTGCAATTGACTTCAT